>JBEKCN010000066.1:0-9032 GCA_050014855.1 Streptosporangiaceae bacterium
GCCCGTGGCGGGCGGCGCGTGCTCGCCGGTATCCGTGGCGGGCGCGGATGCCGCGCTCCCGCCGGGCTGGAGCTCGGAGTGCAGCACGTCCACCTCAACATGCTCGGGGAAGATACGGAAGGCCACCTGGATGGACCCCGAGGGACCCGCCGCATCAAGCAGGGCACGGAAGACCGTCTCGCCGACCTGGCGATTACCCTCCTCGGTCAGGGGAGACTCAGCCAGGCACCGGCGCACGAAGTCACGAATGTCCGGGATCGACGAGGGACGCGCCGGGAAGACCTGGAAGAGCACGACGACAGGCATGACCTCGATCGGTTCACCACCGGAACCGTAGACGGGCTGAGCCACCGGATCGCTCCTCAAAAGCCGTACGCAGCGCGCCATGGCGCATGTTTGGGCTGAAGCAAGGCTATTCGATTCAGGCCATCGCAGAAAGCGTAACGGTGGCGGTGCACGCACAACCGCCTCCGCCGCGTGAGCAGCACGGGAGGCAGAATTGGCCGCCCCAAACGGGCGATAGGACAGAACTGTCCGATGGCGCACTACGAAAGTCTTGTGGCGTACGTTACACCGGGTTTAACATTGCGATGTCTGCGCGCAGCGACGGTGCGTGCGCACCACGGAGGCGGGAAACGCCATGATCATCCGCACGGGGTGTCCGCGAGGCCGGGGGTACGTGGTACCGCTGACCTGGGCCCGGCCGCCCGCCGGGCCCGGCACGGGTTAGTCGCGGCGCATCGAATGTGTGACGGCCGGACGAATGGCCGGCCCGCAGCGCGGGCCGGGGGAGCGGGCGCGTCAGCGACCCGGAGGCCAGCTATTCACTAGCGAGGAGGTGGCCTCGCCATGGCCACAGACACACAAGCTAACGGCGCCCAGGCGGAGGCCACCGAGCCGGTGCTGCACATCCTCTGGATGAACGCCGGGCTCAGCTGTGACGGCGACTCGGTCGCGCTGACCGCCGCCACCCAGCCCAGCATCGAGGAAATCGTGCTCGGTGCGTTGCCGGGGCTGCCGCAGGTCGCGGTGCACTGGCCGCTGATCGACTTCGAGTGCGGTCCCGAGCAGGGCGCGGACAACTTCATCGAGTGGTGGCACAAGGCCGACCGCGGTGAACTTGACCCCTTCGTCCTGGTCGTCGAGGGCTCGATCCCGAACGAGGCGATCAAGGAGGAGGGCTACTGGTGCGGCTTCGGCAACAACCCGGCAACCGGTCAGCCGATGACCACCAGCGAGTGGCTGGACCGGCTGGCACCCAAGGCCACCGGGATCCTCGCGGTCGGGACCTGCGCGACCTACGGCGGCATCCACGCGATGGCCGGCAACCCGACCGGCGCGATGGGCGTGCCGGACTACCTGGGCTGGGACTGGCGGTCCAAGGCCGGGCTGCCGATCGTCTGCGTGCCGGGCTGCCCGATTCACCCGGACAACCTGTCCGAGACGATCCTGTACCTGCTCTACCAGGTGGCCGGGCAGGCGCCGATGATCCCGCTGGACGAGGCGCTCCGCCCGGCGTGGCTGTTCGGCGCCACCGTGCACGAGGGCTGCGACCGGGCCGGGTACTACGAGCAGGGCGACTTCGCGACCGAGTACGGATCGGCTAAATGCCTGGTCAAGCTGGGCTGCTGGGGTCCGGTGGTGAAGTGCAACGTGCCCAAGCGCGGCTGGATCAACGGCGTCGGCGGATGCCCGAACGTCGGCGGCATCTGCATCGCCTGCACGATGCCGGGCTTCCCGGACAAGTTCATGCCGTTCATGGACGAGCCACCAGGATCAAGGGTCTCCACCACCGCGAGCAGCATGTACGGCACGGTCATCCGTACCCTGCGCGGTTTCACCGCCAAGACCGCGGACGAAGAGCCCAAATGGCGCAAGAAGAGCTCGGAGCTGCTGACCGGATACAAGCAGACCTGGTGAGCACCACGAGGACCGCGCGGACACTGCCCGGTCGGGGACCGGCCGCAGGGCCGACCGCCCAGTCGTCCATCGGGCCGACCATTGGGCCGCTCACTGGGCCCGCTTCGAGGGGAAGGGATCAGCGATGACAACGGCACCGGACTCCGACATCCGCGAGATGTCGTGGGACCCGATCACCAGGATCGTTGGCAGCCTGGGTATTTACACCAAGGTCGACTTCAAGCAGAAGCGGGTCGTCGAGTGCTTCAGCACCTCGTCGATCTTCCGCGGCTACAGCATCTTCATGAAGGGCAAGGACCCGCGCGACGCGCACTTCATCACCAGCCGCATCTGCGGGATCTGCGGTGACAACCACGCCACGTGCTCGGTCTACAACCAGAACATGGCCTACGGGGTACGGCCGCCGCACCTGGGCGAGTGGATCATCAACCTGGGCGAGTCCGCCGAGTACATGTTCGACCACAACATCTTCCAGGAGAACCTGGTCGGGGTGGACTTCTGCGCCAGGATGGTCGGCGAGACCAACCCCGGAGTGCTGGAGCAGGCCAACCACACCGAGGCGCCGCACGCCGCGGACCACGGGTACCGGACCATCGGCGACATCATGCGGTCGCTCAACCCGCTCGAAGGCGAGTTCTACCGCGAGGCGCTGCAGGTCAGCCGGTCCACGCGGGAGATGTTCTGCCTGATGGAGGGGCGTCACGTGCACCCGTCCACGCTGTACCCGGGCGGTGTGGGGACCACGGCGACGCTGCAGCTGTTCACCGACTACCTGACCCGGCTGATGCGCTACGTCGAGTTCATGAAGCGGGTCGTGCCCATGCACGACGACCTGTTCGACTTCTTCTACGAGGCGCTGCCAGGCTATGAGGAGGTCGGCCGCCGCCGCGCCGACATGGTGTGCTGGGGCAGCCTGAACGACCCGGAGTTCTGCGACTTCAGATACGAGAACATGACCAACTGGGGCCGGAAGATGTTCGTCAGCCCCGGTGTCATCCGCGACGGCCAGCTGCTGACCAACGACCTGGTCGAGATCAACCTCGGGATCCGCATCCTGCTCGGCAGCTCCTACTACGAGGACTGGGCGGGCCAGGAAATGTTCGTCACCCGGGACCCGCTCGGCAACCCGGTGGACCAGCGGCACCCGTGGAACCAGCACACGATCCCCCGGCCGCAGAAGCGGGACTTCGACGACAAGTACAGCTGGGTCATGTCGCCCCGCTGGTACGACGGCACGAACTACCTGGCCGCCGACACCGGCGGCGGGCCGATCGCGCGGCTGTGGGCCACCGCCCAGGGCAACCTGGTCGACTTCGGCTACGTCAAGGCCACCGGCCACAGCGTGCTGATCAACCTGCCGCGGACCGCGACCAAGCCCGAGGTGACCTTCGAATGGAAGGTGCCGACCGACAAGACCGGGGCGCCGCTGTCCAACGCGATCGAGCGCGACCGGGCCCGGACCTACTTCCAGGCCTACTCCGCGGCCTGCGCGGTGTACTTCGTGGAGAAGGCGCTGGCCGAGATCCGGGCCGGCCGGACCAAGACATGGGAGCCGTTCAGCGTGCCCGACGAGGCGAACAGCTGCGGGTTCACCGAGGCGGTCCGCGGTGTCCTGTCGCACCACATGGTGATCCGGGGCGGGAAGATCGCCAACTATCACCCCTACCCGCCGACCCCGTGGAACGCGAGCGTGCGGGACAGCTACGGGACGCCCGGGCCGTACGAGGATGCGGTGCAGAACACGCCGATCTTCGAGGAGAACGCCCCGGAGAATTTCAAGGGCATCGACATCATGCGGACGGTGCGCAGCTTCGACCCGTGCCTGCCATGCGGGGTGCACATGTACCTGGGCGGCGGCCACACGGTAGAGAAGGTGCACTCCCCGGCGGGGATCACCCTCTCCACCTGATTGAGGACAGAATGTGGCCATGTCCCTGGCGGCGGTACCGCCGCCAGGGACATGATGCCGTTATGCAGGAGACACGGAGGGGAACCCGATGACCCGCGTGCAACAGGTCGGCGACCAGATCGAGGAACTGCTGGCCGGGCTGGCCGCGTCCGGCCAGGGCGCCGCGGCCGAGGAACTGGTCCGGCTGCTGGTCGGTCTCTACGGAGACGGTCTGGCCCGCATCGCCGGCACGCTGTCCGACGAAGGCGCCGCCGGCGCCGCGATGCTCGGCCGGCTGGCCGAAGATCCGCTGGTGGAAAGCCTGCTCCTGCTGCACGGGCTGCACCCGCTCGACGTCGACACGCGGATTCAGCGGGCGCTGGACCGGGTCCGGCCCTACCTGGGCTCGCACGCCGGTGGCGTCCAGTACGTCGGGGTCACCGACGGGGTCGCCCTGCTCAGGCTGGAGGGCAACTGCGACGGCTGCCCGTCTTCCACGGTCACCGTGAAGCTGGCCATCGAGGGCGCGGTGCAGGACGCGGCGCCGGAAGTGTCCGAGGTCGTGGTGGAGGGGGTGACGGAACCGCCCGCACCGCCGGGACCGGTGCTGCTGCAGATCGGGTCCCGGCCGGAGGCGGATGCGCCGCCCGGGGCCCAGGACGGGCACGGAAGCTGGGTCACGCTGCCCCCGATGGGGCCGCCGAGCGCGCGGCCCGTCAGCACAACCGCCGGGGACATGGCGATCCTCGTCTGCTCGGTCCGCGGGACGCTGTACGCCTACCGCGAGGCGTGCGCGGCCTGCGGCGCCGGCCTGGGCTCCGGGCAGCTGGCCCGGGAGGTGCTGACCTGCGCGTGCGGCGCGACCTATGACGTGAGCCGGGCCGGGCGCGGGCTGCGTGACCCGGCGCTGCACCTGGAGCCGCTGCCCCTGGTCACCGACAGCCAGGGGGTGCGCGTCGCGGTCCCGGCGGCGGTCCGGTCATGACCCGCGGCTCGTCGGGCCTGGGCCGGTTCGTACCGGGCGCGGAGCCCGCGGCCCCGGCCCCGCCGTCAGCGGCCCAGCCACCAGCGGCCCCGGAACGAGCCGCCGCGACTCCGTTCCCGGCCACGGCGCCGGTCTCCGCCTCCGACCTCCCTCCGTTGCCCGAGTCCCTGGCCGCGGCGGTCAGGGGCGCCCGGCCGGCCGAGGGCCGGGCCCCGCTGCCAGCCGAGAAGTGCGAGATGTGCGCGGCCGAGATCCCGGCCGAGCACGGGCACATCGCGGACCTGGAGAACTCATCGCTGCTGTGTACCTGCCGGGCCTGTTACCTGCTCTTCACCCAGGCCCAGGCGGGCCGGAACCGGTACTGCGCGGTGCCCGACCGGTACCTGGAGGACCCGGACCACCCGCTGTCGGGCCGCGAGTGGGAGGAACTGGAGATCCCGGTCGGCCTCGCCTTCTTCCTGCGCAGCTCGCAGCGGGAAGAGGTCGGGGCGTTCTACCCGAGCCCGGCGGGCGCGACCGAATGCCGGCTCGACCTCGCGGCCTGGGCGCGGCTGACGGCGGAGCATCCGCTGCTGGGGGCCATGGAGGACGACGTCGAGGCCGCGCTGATCTCCAAGACCGACGACGACATCGAGCACTTCCTGGTGCCAATCGACGCGTGCTACGAGCTGGCCGGCCGGATGCGGCTGTACTGGCGCGGCTTCGACGGTGGTGAGGAGGCGCGGCAGAGCATCGCGGAATTCATGGGCACGGTCCGGTCCCGGGCACGGCGACTGCGCGAGGAGCGCTGAGATGGCGGAGCTGACCTTCGACTGCATCGGCGCGCAGGCGGACCGCTACGCGGTGATGCCGACGATCACGCTCACGCTACGGATCAGCGAGACCAGTGGGCAGCGGATCGACACGATCGCGCTGCGCACCCAGATCCGGATCGAGCCGTCGCGGCGCCGCTACACGCCCACCGAGGAAGGGCGGCTGCACGACGTTTTCGGCGACACGGCCCGCTGGGTCAACACGCTGAAGCCGATGCAGTTCACCAACGTCTCGACGATGGTGACCAGCTTCACCGGGAGCACCGAGGTGCAGATCCCCATCAACTTCAGCTACGACCTGGAGGTTGGCTACGGCCGCTACTTCGCCAGCCTGGAGTCCGGCGAGATCCCGCTGCTGCTGCTCTTCAGCGGAAGCATCTTCTCGGTCATCGACGGCAGGTTCCAGGTGCAGCAGGTGCCGTGGCACAAGGAAGCGACCTACCGGCTCCCGGTGAGCGTCTGGCGGGAGGCCGTCGACGCACACTTCCCGAACAGCGCGTGGCTCACGGTAAGCCGGCAGACGTTCGACGACCTGCAGCGCTTCAAGACCCAGCGTGCCCTGCCGACGTGGGACGCGACGGTACTGGCCCTGCTCGCCGAGGCAGCGGACGCCCAGCCGGGCTCACCGGGCTCACCGGGCTCACCGGGCTCACCGGGCTCACCGGGCTCACCGGGCTCACCGGGGCGGCAGCCATGAGCCCGGTGGCGGCGCACGTGGCGCAGGCCCGACAGGTGGCCGACGCGATCTTGTACGAGGGGTACCTGCTGTACCCGTACCGGCAGTCGTCACGGAAGAACCAGGCCCGGTTCCAGTTCGGCGTGCTGATGCCACCCGCGTACGCGGCCGTCGACGACCAGGAGCTGTCCGCGTCGCAGACCGAACTGCTAGCCGAGTGCGCGGACGACGCGCGGGTGGAGATCCTGCTGCGGTTCCTGCACACCCAGCAGCGGCTGGTGCAGGAGCCGGCCGGGCCGCAGTGGCGGGACGTGGCCTCGCTGACGGTGAACGGCACCGAATTCACCGAGTTCACCGAGGCCGCCGAGCGTGAGCAACGGGTGGAGCTCTCCGCCGGGAGCCTGTATGGAGCGGGCGCCGAGCTGCCGTTCCACATTGATGGCGGCGAGATCACCGATGACCTGCCCGGGGCGGACGCCAACGTGGCCGGTCGGCTGGTGCATCGCTGGGACGCGCTGGACGGCGTGTTGCGCGTCCAGGGCGAGCGGGTCGCCGGACCGTATCAGGCCCTGCGCCTGCGGCTGCGGGTGGAGAACGCGACACAGCCCGGGGTGACGCTGTGCACGCGGGAGGACGGGCTGCGCTTCGCCCTGATCGCAGCGCACACCGTCATCGGGCTGGCCGACGGCACGTTCATCTCGATGACCGACCACCCGGAGTGGGCGACCGCCGAGGTCGCCGCCTGCACCAACACGGGCACCTGGCCGGTGCTGGCCGGCCCGGACGAGTGCCGCAACCTGGTTCTGTCCTCGCCGATCATCTTGTACGACCACCCGCAGATCGCACCAGAGAGCGCGGGTGACCTGTTCGACGCGACGGAGATCGACGAGATCCTCACGCTGCGGACCATGGCGCTAACCGACGAGGAGAAGCGCGAGGCCCGGGCGACCGACCCGCGCGCCGCCGATCTGATCGACCGGCTGGACGGGCTGCCGCCAGAAATGATGGAACGGCTGCACGGGGCCATCCGGTACCTGGAGCCGGGCGCGGGACCGGCGCCGGCGTCCCCCGGCCAGCCGGGCCCAGGGCCGGATGCGGCGGAGCCGCCGGGCACCCTGGCGGGACCGGCGGCGGAGCCACCGGGCACCCTGGCGGGACCGGCCGGGCCGAGGCTGACGGAAGCGGGACCCTTCCCCTGGGCCGCGGCGGCGGACGACATCCCGCTGTTCCATACCCCGACCGCGCCCTGGTGGGACCCTGGGGCCGACACCTCGGTCTCGCCGCAAACCGACCACGTCATGATCGGCGGAGTCCGGATCGCGCAGGGAGCCGTGGTGCGGATGCAGCCCGGCGCGCGGCGCGCCGACGCCCAGGATCTCTTCCTGATCGGCCGGGAGGCCGTAGTCGAGGCCGTGCTGCACGACGTGGACGGGCAGGTGCACGTGGCGGTGCTCCCACTCAGCGATCCCACCATGGCTGACCTGCAGCGCGCCCAGGGACGGTTCCTGTACTTCGCCCCGGACGAGCTGGAGCCCGTTCGGGCGGCCGAGGGCTGACCTCGGTCCATTCATGATCGGCGTGGGTTCCGCGGTATGTGCGGAGACCCACGCCGATCAGGCAGCGTGCGGGCGGGGGGACTCGAACCCCCACGATGTCGCCACCAACAGGACCTAAACCTGTCGCGTATGCCTATTTCGCCACGCCCGCCCGTCCCGCCTGGGACGTGTCCCTACCCCGTGGCCAGCTCCTTCAGCAGCCGGTCGACGTGGCCGGTGGCCTTGACGCCGTAGTACGCCTGGGCCACCTTGCCGTCGGGGTCGATCACGAACGTAGACCGGATGACGCCAACGCTCTTCCGGCCATACATCATCTTCTCGCCGTAGGCGCCGTAAGCCTGCTCCACCGCGTGGTCGGGGTCGGACAGCAGCGGGAAGGTCAGGCTCTCCTTCTCCCGGAATTTGGCCAGCTTCTGCGGCTTGTCCGGCGAGATCCCCAGTACGGCGGTGTCCGAGCTGGACAGGTCAGCCGAGTGGTCGCGGAAGTCGCAGGCCTCTTTGGTGCACCCCGGGGTCATCGCCGCCGGGTAGAAGTAGACGATCACTCGCTGGCCACGGTAGGACGACAGGCTCACCGGATTGCCGTCCGCATCCGGCAAGGTGAAATCCGGCGCTGCGTCGCCAGGCGCCAGCCGCTGGTCCGTCACTGGGCTCCTCCGGGTATGGTCCGCGTGCTGTTCCCACGGTATCGCTCCGGGCCGTCCGGCACGCCGCGCTCCGCCATGGACATCCGGGCCAGACGGGGGCTTCGAGCGCAATTATTTGGTAAGGGTCTCGTGGGTATGGGTCAGCCGGACGTAACACTAAGCGGGAGGTTACGGTGTTTACTCGATTTACCCAGGCCCAATGGGGGGCCATCGCCGTCCGCCTCGCAGACCGCGACCGTGCCAGCCAGCGAACTGGGCGGCAGCGGCGCCAACCGCAGCCCCGCCGCCAGCTGACCCGGCAACGCCGACGCCTGAGGGCGGTCCCGCTACGCCAGTCCCGCCCCTCAGGCGTCGCCCCCCCGGGCCAGCACAGCCAGCACCGCAGCCAGGGCGCGGAAGGCACGGCCGCGGTGGCTGATGGCGTCCTTGGCTTCGGGGGTCATCTCGGCGGTGGTCTGCGCGTACCCATCGGGCAGGAAGATCGGGTCGTAGCCGAACCCGCCGGTGCCGCGGGGCTTGTCCACCAGCTTCCCCTCCAGGCGGCCCTC
>JBEKCN010000067.1:0-8946 GCA_050014855.1 Streptosporangiaceae bacterium
CCGCCAGGTATCGATGCCGTCGGCCGCGGCGAGCCGGGCCTCGTGCCACGCGCCGTTGTCGACGCTGACCTCGACCGCCGAGATGCCGCGGTGCGGGGCCCAGGCCACTCCGGCCACGGCGACCTGGCCCTTGGGCACCTGTGACAGCGGCTTCGGCACGTCGATCCGTGATTCGGTCTTGATCGGCGCCTGCGCCGCGTAGCCGCGCTGTGTCCAGTAGGCCTTCTGGGCCGCGAAGGTCGTCAGCTTGAGCTTGGTGACCCACTTGGTGGCCGAGGTGTAGCCGTACAGGCCGGGCACGACCATCCGCGCGGGGAAGCCGTGCGCGATGGGCAGCGGCTGGCCGTTCATGCCGACCGCCAGGAGGGCGTTGCGGCCGTCCATGATGGCCGAGACGGGGGTCGAGATCGTCATGCCGTCGACGCTGGTGCTGAGCACCTGGTCGGCGCCGCTGCGGAGGCCGGCCCGGCGCAGCAGCGCGGGCAGGCTCGCGCCGAGCCAGCGGGCGTTGCCCGCGTACGGGCCGCCGACCTCGTTGGAGACGCAGACCAGCGTGATGTCCGCCTCGGTGAGCGGCTGCCGGAGCAGGTCCGCGAAGCTCAGCTCGACCGGCCGGTCGACCATCCCGCCGATCCGCAGCGTCCACTGATCCGGCGACACCTGCGGCAGCACCAGATCCGTGTCGACCCGGTAGAAGCTGTTGTTCGGCGTGTAGAAGGAGCTGATCCCGCTGACGTCCAGCTTGGCGCCGGCGGGCAGCGGTGGCGCCGCTCTGGCCGCGGCGGGCAGCCGCACCTGGTTCCGGGCCGTGGTGGCGCTGAACCGGCGGAGCAGCAGGTCGCCGCCAGCTCCGGCGACCACGGCGACCACGGCCATCCCGGCCCCGGCGGCCAGGAACCCGCGGCGGCCTGGAACGAACCGCTGGCCCGGCCTACCGACCTGGATGAGCAGCATCAGCGCGGCCATACCGGCCGCGACGCCGGCCAGCGTCGGCAGCACATCGGTGGCCCCCGCGGTGGGCCGGGTCAGCGCCGCGCTGACGCCGAGCGCGCCGAAGATCGTCAGCCCCGCCAGCCCGGCCGCGAGCCAGCGCCGCGCCAGCACCCCGATCACCACCGCGAAGATGGCCAGCAGCACGAAGATGCCGCTGATGAGCGCGGTCTTGTCGTGCGAGCCGAAATGGACGATCGCGAAGTCCTTGACCGGGATCGGCGTCATGTCGATGGCCGCGCCGCCGACCGCCACCACCGGGCTGCCCAGTGGCCCGGTGATCCCGGCGATCAGCTCCGCCACCCCCAGCGCGACGGCCGCCGCGAGCAGGCCAGAGAGCCCGCCGGAAGCCAGCCCGCGCCAGCCGGGCGCACGCCGTGAGCCCCGCTCCGGCCTCGGTGCGTCGGCACGCGCCGGCCGGCGGCGGGTACTGAGCTGGCTCCACCTCGTCATCACGATGCAGATTCGGAACCAACTCGCCAGCAGATTGGCGTGTCTTTTTGACCAATCCGATCGCCGATCTGCTTCGAATAGTGGCCATGGAAACACCCCGCATACGGCAGCCCCGGCCGGGTCCTGGTCCCGAGGAGGGGAGGGACCAGGGCCTGGAAGGGCTCCTGGCTCGTGTGGCGCGCGGTGACAACGCCGCGTTCGAGGCCGTCTACGACGAACTCAGCGCTCCGGTCTTCGGCATCATCAAGAAGGTGCTGCGGGACCCGGCGCAGTCGGAAGAGGTCGCGCAGGAGGTACTGCTGGAGGTGTGGCGAACGGCGTCGAGGTTTGACGCCGCGAAGGGCGGCGCAGCCTCGTGGGTGATGACCATAGCCCACCGCCGCGCAGTTGACCGGGTCCGGGCCGAGACTTCCGCCACCCAGCGGGAGCAGAAGGTGGCTCCGGACCCGGTCAGCGGGCCCGACGACGTAGCTGACGCGGTCGAGGCCAGCTTGGAGGGCCAGCGCGTCCGGCGCTGCCTGGAAGGGCTCACCGAGGTACAGCGGGAGTCGGTCCGGCTCGCCTACTACGGCGGCTACACCTACCCGCAGGTAGCGAAGCTGCTGGGGGTCGCCCTTGGCACCGTCAAAACCAGGATTCGTGATGGCCTGATCCGGATGCGCGACTGCATGGAGGTGAGCTGGTGAGGCTCCAGCGCCACGACCTGCACACCCTGACCGGCAGCTACGCGCTCGACGCGTTGCAGGGTGCGGAACTCGATGAGTTCGAGCGCCACCTGAACCACTGCTCGTCCTGCGCGACGGAGATCCGCGGCCTGCGCGAGACCGCGGCCCGGCTTTCGATGGCCGCCGCCGAGCGTCCCCCGGCCGCGATGCGCGGACGGGTGCTGGCCCTCGCCGAATGGACCCGGCAGCTGCCGCCGCTCACCGACGAACGGCCGGCCCGCCGTGGTACCAGCCGCCAGGTGCGCCGGGCCCGCCGCGTCTGGTTTCCGCGGATCTCGGTCGCCGTCGCCGCCGTGGCCACCGCGGTCGCCGTGGTCCTGGGCGTCAGCCAGATTCACAGCCAGAGCCAGCTCAGCGCCACGCAGAGCCAGCTCGCCGCCATCCGGAGCCAGCTGAGCAACGCGGAGGCGCACAACCACGCGATCACTGCGGTGCTGGCCGCCTCGGACGCCCGCCTGGTCAGCAGCAAGACCTCCCGGGGCGGGACCGTGACGGCGATCGTCTCAGCGAGCGAGTCGAAGCTGGTCGTGCTGACTTCTTCGCTGCCCGCCCTGCCCGCCTCCGAGGTCTATGAGCTCTGGCTGATGGGGCCGACCGCACCCAAGCCCTCCGGCCTGCTCAGCCAGCCGCGGAACGGGCAGACCCAGCCGGTGCTCGCGTCGGGAACGGTCAACGGCCACAACCTCGGAATTACCGTGGAGCCGGCCGGCGGCACGCTCAAGCCCACCACGGCCCCGATCGTCGTCATGCCGCTGATGGCCTGACCGAACCGGGCAATCCGCCCCGCCGCCCGGTCCGAATTGCGTGAGCGAGCACCGCAGGGGAGAAGATGATGATGCCGTTACTTTCTGCCATGGATCGGAAGCAATGCGTGATAATAAACTATAGGGGTGGGTGCCTTGCCAGCTGCGTCTCGCGTGACCGGGCGGTGGATCGCGGTCATCGGCGGGGGAGTCAGCGGCCTGACCGCCGCCTATCTGCTGGCCCAGGCGGGTGAGCAGGTGACGCTCTTCGAGGCGGACGACCGGCTGGGCGGCCACGCCGATACCCACCTGGTGGCCGACGAGGGCGGCCGCCAGTACCCGGTCGACACCGGCTTCATCGTCTACAACGACCGCACCTACCCGCAGCTGACCCGGCTGTTCGCCGAGCTCGGGGTATCCGGGCAGGACTCCGAGATGAGCATGTCGGTGCGGTGCGCGGGCTGCGGGCTGCAGTACGCGGGCCAGCGCGGCGCCGCGGGCATCCTGGCCGGAGCGAGGCGGGGCGGACCGCGCTACGCGCGGATGCTGACCGAGGTCCCCCGGTTCCACGCCCGGGCCCGGGACCTGCTCGGCGCCGGCGGCCACGACGACGCCTTCACCCTGGGCCAGTTCCTCGAGGAGCACGGCTTCTCGCCATACTTCCGCACCCACTTCGCGCTGCCGCTGGTCGCGGCGGTGTGGTCGTGCCCCCCGGGCACCGCGCTGCAGTACCCGGCGCGTTACCTGTTCACCTTTTTGCGCAATCACGGGATGCTGTCGATCACCGGATCGCCGGTGTGGCGCACCGTGGCGGGAGGTTCCCGCAGCTACGTGGAGCGGATCGGCAAGCAGATCCCGGCGGTCCGGACGTCGGTACCGGCTGTGGCCGTGCACCGCTTTCCGGACGGCGCCGTGGTCCGGGACGGCAACGGCGACCTCACCGCCTTCGACGCGGCCGTCATCGCGACCCACGCGGACCAGGCCCTGCGGCTGCTCGCCCGGCCGACCCCGGCCGAGCGGCTGGTGCTCGGCGCGTTCCGGTACACCCCCAACCCAGCCCTGCTGCACACCGACGACCGGCTGCTGCCCGCCCGTGAGGTGCGGGCCTCCTGGAACTACCAGCTCAGCGCCTGCCCTTTCGGGCGCCGCCGGGCCGATCCCGGCCCGGCGGCCCGGACCCGGATCAGCTATCACATGAACCGGCTGCAGCGGCTGACCGCAGCTGAGGACTACATCGTGACCCTGGGCGGCGAGGACGCCGTCGACCCGGCCCGCGTGATCGACCGGATGGACTACTCGCACCCGGCGTACACCCCGGAATCGGTCGCCGCGCAGCGCGAACTGCCCGGGCTGAACAGCGCCATCACCGTGTTCGCCGGCGCCTACCACGGCTGGGGGTTCCACGAGGACGGCTGCCGGTCCGGGGCCGACGCGGCCCGCGCCCTGGGGGTGTCGTGGTGAGGGCCGCTCTGTATGAGTGCAAGATCAGCCACGTGCGGACCGTTCCGCTGCGGAACGTCTTCCGCTACGGCACCTACCAGTGGCTCGTCGACCTGGACGACCTGCCCCGGCCGCGCCCGTGGCTGCGGCCGCTCGCGGGGTTTCACGCCAGCGATCACATCGGCGGCCCGTCCGGCAGCATCCGGGGCAACCTGGACCGGTTCCTCGCCGCCCACGGCGTCGACCTCGGCGGCGGCCGGGTACTGATGCTCGCGCACGCCCGCGTGCTCGGCTACGTGTTCAACCCGCTCACCGTCTACTGGTGCCACGACGCCGCCGGCGCGCTGGCCTGCGTCGTGGCCGAGGTGCACAACACCTACCACCAGCGGCACGCCTACCTGCTGCGTACCGACGGGCGCGGCCGGGCGCAGACCCCCAAGGAGTTCTACGTCTCGCCGTTCTATCCCGTCGACGGCCAGTACCGGATGAGCCTGCCCGAACCGGACGGCCGGCTGGCCCTGACCATCGTGCTCGACCGGCCGGGTGGCCACTCGTTCGTCGCCAGCGTGCACGGCCGGCGCCTCCCAGCCGACGGGCCTACCCTGCTCCGGGCGGCCGTCCGGCACCCGTGGCCCACGATGACCGTGACCGCCCGGATCCGCTGGCAGGGCTTCAAGCTGTACGTCCGCGGGCTGGCCATCGCCCCGCGGCCGCCACACGCTCCACCCAAGGGAGTTTCATGACCCAGACGCGCACCCATCCTGCTGGTCCCAAGGGTCCGTCCAGGCCCGGACGCGCCCGCGGGCCTGGACTCGTCGACGGAGCCCGGTGGCCCGGGCTGGCGGACCCGGGCGCCTCGGCGCTGCGTGCCGCTGTGGCCCGGATGCTGTTCACTGCGGCGGCCGGCCGGCTGCCGCTCCGGATCCGGCTGCCGGACGGCCATGTCCTGGGTACCCCGTCGCCTGGGACGATCGTGCCCGAGATGGTCATCCGCCGTCCGGGGGCGTTCTTCCGGCGGCTCGGCGCGAGCGGCCTGATCGGATTCGGCGAGTCCTACATGGCGGGTGAGTGGGACAGCACCGATCTGACCGGGGTGCTGGCCGTGTTCGCCGCCCACGTCGGCGAGCTGGTCCCGCCCGGGCTGCAGCGGCTGCGGCGGCTGGGCGTGCGCCGCCACCCGGCCAGTGATGATCCGACCCCCGATGGGGCGCGGCAGAACATCCACCGGCATTACGACCTGTCCAACGACCTGTTCGCGCTGTTCCTGGACGAGACGATGACCTACTCCTCGGCCTTGTTCCAGGCCGGCCCGGACGGCGCCCCGGTGGCCGCGGACCAGCTGCTGGCCGAGGCGCAGCGGCGCAAGGTGGACGCGCTACTCGACCTGGCCGCGGTTGGCCGGGGTACCCGCCTGCTGGAGATCGGCACGGGCTGGGGCGAGCTCGCCATCCGGGCCGGCCAACGCGGCGCGCGCGTCCTGACGGTCACGATCTCACCCGAGCAGCGTGCGCTGGCCGCCCGCCGGGTGGCCGAGGCCGGCCTGGCCGGCCAGGTCCGCGTGGAGCTGCGTGACTACCGTGAGCTGGATGGTCAGTTCGACGCCATCTGCTCGGCGGAGATGATCGAGGCGGTCGGCGAGAGATACTGGCCCGCCTACTTCGGAATCCTGGACCGTGCGCTGGCCCCGGGCGGCCGGGCCGCGCTGCAGGCGATCACGATGGCGCACGACCGGATGCTGGCCACCCGGCGCACCTACACCTGGATTCAGAAGTACATCTTCCCCGGCGGCCTGATCCCGTCGGTGACCGCGATCGAGGACGCGGTCGCCGGCACCCGTGACCTGCGCGTCGCCGGGCGGACGGACTTCGGCGCCCACTACGCGGAGACGCTGCGGATCTGGCGCGAGCGGTTCACCGCCCGCGCCGCGGAGGTCAGAGCGCTGGGCTTCGACGAGGTGTTCATCGCGATGTGGACCTTCTACCTGAGCTACGCCGAAGCCGGATTCCGGGCCGGCTATCTCGACGTCTGCCAGCTGACGTTGGCGAAGAACTCATGACGCGCGTTCAGGCCCGCCCAACCGCCGCCTCGGCCAGGCCAGGCGGGGTGGCGGGCGTCATCGCGTCGCTGGCCGGGACGCTTGGGCTGGCCCAGCTGCCCGTCCGGCTCAGGGCCTGGGACGGCAGCGAAGCCGGGCCCCTCAGTGGGCCTGCCGTGCTGCTCCGGTCGCCGCAGGCCCTGCGCCGGCTGCTCTGGCATCCCGGCGAGCTGGGCCTCGCGCAGGCCTACGTCACCGGCGAGCTGGACGTCGAGGGGGACCTGGAGGACGGGCTGCGCCGGGTGTGGGGTGCCGTGGCCGCGGCACGCCCGGCCGTATCAGGCGGCCCGGGCCGGGCCGTGACCCGGACACCGGCCGCCGCGTGGGCCGCCACCCGGGCGGCCGCGACGGCCGCGCTGCGCCTGCACGCGCTCGGTGGCCCGCTGCCCCCGCCCGCGAGCCAGCTCCGCGTCTCCGGCCGCCGGCACAGCCGGGCCCGGGACCGCGCCGTGATCGCCGGCCATTACGACCTGCCCGCCGCGTTTTACCAGCTCATCCTGGATTCCAGCATGGCCTACTCGTCCGCGTACTGGACGTCGGACGCCGATGACTACACGCTGGCGGACGCCCAGCGCGACAAGCTGGAGCTCATCTGCCGGAAGCTGGGCCTGGCCCCCGGGGCCCGGCTGCTCGACATGGGCTGCGGCTGGGGGTCGCTGACGGTGTACGCCGCCCGGCAGCACCAGGTCCGGGTCACCGCGGTGACCCTGTCGGCGCAGCAGGGTGCCCACGTCACCGGCCGGGTCCGTGACCTCGGCCTCGGCGACCTGGTCGACGTGCGGGTTCAGGACTACCGGGACACCGGCGGCGGCCCCTACGACGCCATCGCTTCGGTGGAGATGGGTGAGCACGTCGGCGCGGCCAAGTACCCGCGGTTCTGTGCCGCAGTGCGCGACCTGGTGCGCCCCGGCGGCCGGATCCTTATCCAGCAGATGTCCCGCGGGGCCCGCGCGCCCGGTGGCGGGCCGTTCATCGAGTCCTACATCGCCCCGGACATGCACATGCGCCCGGTTGGTGAGACGATCGCCCTGCTGGAGAAGGCAGGCCTCGAGGTCACCGGGGCCGAGGCGATGCGGGAGCACTACGTGCGGACGATCCACGCCTGGCAGGACAACTTCGAGGCGCGGCAGGACCAGATCGCCGCGCTGCTCACCGCGGAGCAGGTCCGGGTCTGGCGGCTCTACCTGGCCGGCGGGGCCCTCGCTTTCGCCGACGGCCGGATGGGCGTCCACCAGCTACTCGCCATCCGGCGATAACCGGTGGGCGGCCTGCTCACGGCTACGTTCGGTATCACCGCCGGCGCCAGTCTCGGTGCGATCCTCGTCCTGATGGCGGCGACCTTCGCCGTGGCCAAGCTGGTGGGCCGGCACAGCGTCATCGACACCACGTGGGGCATCGGCCTGGCCCTGGTCGCGGCGGTATCCCTGGTCAGCTCGGCCGGACACGGCTGGGAGCCGCGCCGGGTGCTGCTGACCGTGGGCGCCGTCGCCTGGGGCGCCCGGCTGGCCGTCTTCACCGGCTGGCGCAGCCGGGGCAAAGGCGAGGATCCCCGCTACCGGGACCTGCTCAGCCGGGGCCACGGCCATCCCGATCTGTACGCGATCAGGGTCATCTACCTGACCCAGGCGGTCGTCATGTGGCTGGCGTGCCTGCCGATCATGGCCGGCATGGTCCAGCCGGCCCGGCTGACCGCGTTGGTGATCCTCGGGGCTGCCGGCTGGCTGACCGGTTTCGTTTTCGAGTCGGTGGGCGACGCCCAGCTCGCCCGGTTCAAGGCCGGCTCCGCGCACCGGGGGATGCTGATGGACCGCGGGCTCTGGCGGTACACCCGGCATCCGAATTATTTCGGCGACACGTGCATGTGGTGGGGGCTGTTCATCATCAGCGTGGGCAGCTGGCTCGGCCTGGTGACCGTCGTCTCCCCGTTGCTGATGACCTACGTACTGGTCTGGGGGACCGGCGCCCGGCTCACTGACCGGCGGATGGCTGACCGCCCCGGTTACGCCGAATATATGCAGCGGACCAGCGGCTTCTTCCCGCTGCCTCGCCGTGCGGCGGCCAGAACGCCGCACTGAGCAGGATCAGCAACAGGCCGCTGTCCGGGTCGGTGGCCTGGCCGGGTGAGGATGCCACCCAAGTCCTCCCCCGCGACCCAGATGAGCGGCGCGAGCACGACGGCGAGCGCAGGCGGTGATCTTGCCAAGATCACCGCCTGCGCGTGTGGCGCTGACATAGTTATTGCCGGCGGCTACTGGTTAGAATGTGTATTGCGAAGGGGAGTAGCTCCATCGCCGGGACGCCGACAATCTCGGCTCGCGCAGTATGCGGGCCCGGTGCCTGGGGGCGAGGATGCCTGAGTGAGACCTTCGGCCGCAGCGAGAAGTGATGAGCTGCCGTGCCGGAGGAGTTCCTGATCCGGGGCGGCCTTACCGATAGGGGCTGAGCCTGTGAGCCTGGCCGCCGCCATCACCTCGTTCCTCATCATTTTGCTGGCCGAGCT
>JBEKCN010000068.1:0-8933 GCA_050014855.1 Streptosporangiaceae bacterium
GGAGCCCTGGTCGCGCTGGCCGCGAAAGGCGGCATCGACGCCGTCTTGACCAGGCAGGTACACCCGAGAATCGCCGAGCTCCCCTTCGACGCCGAGTACAAGCTCATGGCGACGTTCCACAAGATGACCGATGAATCGGGGAAGGCGGTGATCCGCTGCCTCGTGAAGGGGGCGCCCGATCAGCTCCTGGCCCGGGCCGCCACGGTGCTGGATCCGGACGCCAGCCCGGTCCCGCTCGGCGGCCGTCTCCGCGAACGGTACGTGGCCGATACGTGCAGGTGGGAGCGAGGTACAAACCTCACCGACTGCGCTAGCGGGTGTTGCATATGTTGCACGTCCATAGTCAGCAGGGCCCTGAGCGGCGACGACAACATGCACCACACGTGGCTGAGGTGTTGCAGAACCTCTCCGTGAAACGCTTAAACCGGAGTTGCTGTAGCTCTCCGTAGGCATTGCTTGTCTGAAGTGCTGAGACTGGTTGGCTTACGCTGCCTGATGTAGCCACGGACCCGGTGGTCACCAGCCTGGTGACCCAGGCCAGGAACGGCGAGCGGCAGGCCTGGGACGCGCTGGTGGAACGGTATGCCCCGCTGATCTGGTCCATCTGCCGCAGGCACCGGCTCGAGGCCGCCGACGCCCAGGACGCCGCCCAGAACGTCTGGCTGAAGCTGGTGGACCACCTGGACAGCCTGCGCGACCCGGCTGCGCTTCCCGGCTGGCTGGCCACCACCACCCAGCGCGAATGCGGCCGCATCGCGCGCGCGGCCCGGCGTCCCTGCGACGCCGGGCATGCGCTGGCCGCCGGGACCATCCCCGACGATCCCACCCAGCCGGCCGGGCAGGACCTGCTCGCGGCCGAGCGGCACACGGCCCTGCGTGAGGCCTTCGGGCAGCTGCCCCCCGGCTGCCAGCAGCTGCTCGCCCTGCTCATCGAAGATCCTGCGCTGTCGTATGCGGAGATCAGCGCCAGGCTGGGCATCCCAGCCGGCAGCATCGGACCGACCCGCCGCCGCTGCCTGGACAAGCTGCGCAGCCACCCGGCCATCACCGCGCTGATCAACGCCGACACCTAACGCCCGTGCCGGTGCCGGTCATGGCGTGCCTGGCCTGAGCTGGCCAACGCGTCCCACCCGGGCCGCACTCAACGCCCGTAGCGGCAACACCATATCGCCGCTCATGATTTCCGGATGGACGGTGCCGTGGGAGGATCTACCGATGACAGACGTCTTCTTGCGCTGGCATATCTCGCACGCCCGTCGGGTGAACGTATCCAGCATCTCGACGATGACGGAAGCCCCTTTGTGCGACGAGCAAGCGGGTGAGGATGCGGAACTTCCGGGCGTCTCCTCCAGCGACGCCGCTGCCCAGGCCAGAATCGACTCTGCCCGGACGCTGCCCGGATTCAGCGACCAACCTGACTGCTTCCACATCACCCGGTCCACACTCGAGAAGAACGAATGGGCCGAAAGCTTCCCTATTGTCGAATGAGGCGGGGCGCAGTCGTGCCATCCGCGACAGCGACCAGCGGTCAGCCACTCCCCTACCTTCCACTGCCGATGGCCAGGACCGGCGTTCCCGCTGGGGAGGGCCGGACCGCGCTACCGATCTTCCAAACTCGGACCCGGCGCCAGTGCGTAGTGTGCGGGTCTGCGCCGACGCTGTACAGCAGCCAGGTACAGCAACGAGCGTGCATCCAGGCGCATCACTAGGTACCTCTGCGGACTACTAAGGGCACGCTGACCTGCCCCACGCTGCGACTCGAACGCGGGTGCCAGTATCTGGGGGTCAAGGGGTCGCGGGTTCAAATCCCGCCGTCCCGACTGTTTTTCGAACGCTTCTTCGCCATGTACAGCAGCAGTACAGCAGTACCCGAGGAAGACTCTTAAGGTCTGCATACGGCCTCTGAGTGGCCGCCATGCGGTCGGCGGATTCAAGATCACGACGTTGGGCCGGGATGGATTTGCGTCCCGGGTGTTACGCGTTCTCCGGGGGTCGTTCGCCACGAGCGCCGGACGCCACTCACGGCGAGCCCCGGTTGCTGGCATGCCTATCCAGTGGGCCTCTCCGCCGCGCTCACCCTGGCACCGGGATCCTCACCCTGACGGCTCCAGCCCGGCGCATGGCGGTACCCCGGCTTACGTCACGGACGGTGACAGCAGGGCCGGGATACGGCGCGCGAGATCCGCCGTAGTAATCTCAAGTCCGCTTTGGGGTGTCTCCGATGTAGCTTTACGGGCCTTTGAGCTGCGTTGTGGACGCGTTATCTTAAGTGGTGTCTACGACGCACCGGAAGCGATGTCACCCACGTGACCTGCGTCTATCCTCTTGTCGCTGCGCTTTTGAGTTCTGAGCCGCACCCAGAACCTTACGTCAGCGACATGTCTCAGACGCAAAAACCCCTCATGACCAGGGCTTATCCAAAATGGACTTAAGATAACCGCCGATATGGCGTCGGCCAGGTCCCCTTGGCAGCTGAGTGCAGCGGTACAGAACAGGCCGATCTGAGCGCTTCGGTAGGCCGCGGGCAACGCTAGCCCATGCCGGTAATCGAGTCTTGCTGCTCGCTGTCCGCTTGCGCAGCGACCTTCGCTCTTCCCCCTCGGTCAGCGTGCTCTCCCCCGCCACGACGCGACCATCAGGGCCCCGAATGCCAGGACCCCCAAGATCGCGATGATCACGGCCACGCTGATCTCCGCTATCGCGCTGCGGCTGGCGACCGCGGCCATCATGCCCACGAGCGCCGCGAGCATCGCGAACGCGCCTGCCGACATGACCGCGTTCATCGACAGGCGGGGCCGCGTCCGGGCGAGCTGACGCGGTGGCCGAGCTCCCATCGGCCCGGCCGGAAGGTCGGCGGTGACCTTGGTCAGCTCCGCATAGGTCTGCGACGTGAACGCCTGGCCGATCCGTGTGCCGAACTCGTCCTTCGTCAGCCGGCCCTGCACGAACGCGGTCTTGAGCACCTCGATCACTTGCTCGCGGTCGGCGTGCGAGGCCCCAGTGCGGCCGTGGCCCGCCGGGTCCGCTGCGATACGGTCTCGCGGCATCGACATCACCGGCGCCCTTCCGCGAACACCCAAAGGAAAATCGTACCGCCTTGTGGTCTGGCGGCCATCGACCCGGGTGCCAGGCTGTGTGCCGGAGCCGGGCGGAGAACGGGGCCATGGCCAGCACCGACGGGCGGCCGCGGCGCTGCTGCGCGCGAGTATGCGGAACTATTCATGATCACGGCGAAGCCCGTTCCGCTCCAGGAACTATGAGAACGCCGCGTACCCGGAGGGCATCGGCCTGCTGGACACCGCCACCGTGCAGCGCACACCGAGCGGGGGCCCGGTTCCGCCTGCTCGACGGCCCCGAGGATACCCCGAACTGGACGTTTTGCGCGCCCGCCGCGGAACTGGCATGGCTCTCAGCCGCCCAGAGCCGGCGATCCGGCGCAGCGAGCAGACGATGCTGTTTGCGCTCATGACCTGTGGTCGCAACCCGGTAGGTGTGCCCTTGCTGCGGTTGGCGCCTTCGCCTTGGCCGGCGCTGGTCAGAACAGGAGCATCAGCTTGGAGATCTTCCCGGCGGGGACCTGGCAGACGCTGATGGCCGTCATCTCGGTCGGCATGTCACCGAAGTGCAAGCCTGAAACGTGCTCCTCATCGACCACGAAGTCCGCGGCGGTCATGCGGCTGGCGATGGTGAGGTTTAGGCCGGGGCTGCCGGCGAACAGCTTCCCGTACTGCTCCCGCATCACCTCCTTGCCCGCGACCATCGGCGTGCCGTCGAAGAGCACCACGGAGGCGTCGTCGGCGTAGTACGACAAGAACCGCTCGACGTCCCTGGCCCGATAGGCCTCGATCTGGGCGTCGACGACGTCAGTGGCCATGGACATGTGCCCATCCTCCCGCTCGCGGCCCGGCGCCGCGGCCCTGGGCCGGGCGCGACCTGGCCGAACGTCAGCGCCCGCGGCGCGGGAGAGCCTGCGGCTAGCACGACCGCCTGGGCGGCGACGGCCTGCTGGTGGGTGAGGCGGAACCCCGTCATCCCCTTCGCCGGGTCGCCGAAGGCGAAATGGATGTCGCCATCCGCGCCGACCGTCCTGGCCCCGGCGGCGTCGAACGTGTCCCGGATCCCCAGCGGCAGCCACGCCCACGCGCTCGATTCGTCGCGGGGCAAGAACGCCGGGTTGCCAGAGCAAGCCGCCTGCTCCGCTACCTGGCTGATTGCGTGCTCGAGCCGCGTGATCTCATCGGCGGTGGCCGCCGCGTCGCCCGCCCAGCACACCAGGCCCACGTGGTACTGGCGCAGCGGGTAGCCGAGGGTGGCCTCGGCGGTGCTCACATCGATCCGCTCGCCCGATAGCAGGTCCCGGATCTTGGCGGCCCGCGCGGCGCTCCGGTTCCGCAACCAGTTCTCTCTTTCCTGCGTATAGGCCGCGACCATCGTTTCGGAGGTCTGGTCGAAATAACCAGCCACGATCCTGGACATGCCCAGCGTCGCCGCGGTGATCATCTTGGCGTCACCGGCCTGCCGGGCCAGCTCCTTGAGCAGCCAGTCGAAGAAGCACGCGTGTCCGACCCGGTAGGCGCGCAGCAGCGCGGTCAGCGGCGTGCCGCGCTGTGCCAGCCGGCATGCGTTTTTCACGGCCGCGGTTGGGGCTTGCACGGCAGCCAGGTCGATCCGGTGCTCCATGATCTGCAGGCACGTGTCGACGTTGCTGTCGACGCTCGCGGCGAGCAGGGCGAGCAGCGGCTTATCGTCGCCCAGCTGCGGGATCTCCCGGAGTATCGTCTCGTAGACATCCTCGCGCACGGCGGCGGCCCGGCGGCCCACCGCCGCCGCGACGTCGGCCATCATGCCCGGGCGCCACTCGGCCCGGGCGTCGACGATTGTCAGGGTCATGCGCCGACACCCTCCAGTTCGCGCAGTGCCTGGTCATCAAGCGCCACGTCCTCGGCGGCGAAGTTTTCGAGCAGGTAAACGACAGAGGGGTGCCGGGGATCAGCAGCACGTTGGGTGCCAACTGCAGCAGCCATTGCAGCGCGACCTGTTGCGTTCGGTCAGCTGCCCGTCAGGTGCGGTAACTCCCGTGGCGGAACTCGTCGGTAAGTGATGGGTGGGACGGGTGCCAGCCGAGTTCGGCTCGGGCCCTGGCCGCGTCGGTGCCCTGATCCAGCAGCAGGACCTCGGCGAAGTAGTCGCCCAGGCGGGCCCGGGCCTCGTCATCGGAGCCGGGGACCGCTCCTGGCGCGCCGGCCGCGACCGCGGCCGCCTGCGTTAGCTCGGCCACGGTGGGGTTCACTCCGTCGCCGACGACGTAGCGGCCGCGGGCCGAGTCGTCTTCCAGGACGAGCCGGAAGAAGTCCGCCAGGTCCGCGACGTGCACGGTCGCCCAGTGCTGCTGGCCCGTGCCGAGCATGATCAGGTTGCCAGCGTCGTCCCGGGGCGAGCCGAGAAGCAGGCCGGGAATCCCGCCGCCGCCGTCACCGTAGGCAGTACCGGAGACGATCACGGCTCCGCGCATCTCCCTGGCGTCGAGGACCCGGCGTTCGATCGGCACCTTCCAGGACACCAGCGGCGGCGCGCTGAACGCGGACTCCTCGGTGATGGCGGGGTTGGGCCCGTAGATCCACAGGCCGCTGATCTGCAGGTACGGCTTGCCGGTGCCAGCGAGCGCGGCGATCGCCGCATCGACCACGGCGGAGTCCAGGTTCGCGCTGGTGGCGTCGCCGGGACTGGCCGTGTGGATGGCCCCGTCTGCCTTGGCCAGCAGGCTCGTGACCGCCGGCCGGTCGTAGAGGTCGGCCACGGCCGGGATGGCGCCGCGGGCGGCGACCGTGTCTGCCTGGGCGTCGTTGCGGACGAGCGCGGTCACCTCGTGGCCGCGGCCTTGCAGTTCCGCCAGGACATGAGATCCGATGAACCCTGTTGCACCGGTGAGTGCCACTTTCATCGCCGGGAGCCTCCTGTTTCGTTTCGTCAGTTCGCGAGGGTGCCGTCGACAACGGATCCAGGCTGGCAGCTGGGTGGGTGAGAGGTCATCACCTGATCCCGGTGATTCGCATTCGCCCGGCACTCATCGACGATGGCTGTAGACGGCTTCCGATTTTGGCAGTGTGTTCATTGTGGGCGGGGCACGAACAACCGGTTCGGTTTCGTGTGCCTGGTACGGTGCGCGCCCGGCGGGTGGCTGAGACAGTGAGGCGTGACCGAGAAATCCACTGTCCGAAGTGTGACCTACGATCTACTGCGATCCCTCGGACTGACGACCGTCTTCGGTAATCCAGGTTCGACCGAGCAGACCTTCCTGCAGGAATTCCCCGACGATTTCCGCTACGTGCTGGCGCTGCAGGAGGCCTCCGCCATCGCGATGGCCGACGCGTTCGCTCAGGTCACCGTGCGTCCGGCCCTGGTCAACCTGCACTCCTCGGCCGGCCTGGGCAATGCCATGGGGAACCTGGTCGCGGCCTACCACGGAAACACGCCCCTGATCGTCACGTCGGGACAGCAGCACCGGGAGCTGATGATCGGGGAACCGTACCTGGGCAACCGGGAAGCGACCACGATGCCGAAGCCGTGGGTGAAGTGGTCGTACGAGCCGGCCCGGGCACAGGACGTTCCTGAGGCGTTCATGCGGGCCTACGCGATGGCGCTGCAGCCGCCGGCCGGACCGGTCTACCTGTCGATACCCCTGGATGACTGGAAGCAGCCGCTGGCCGGCCCGGCCCGCGTCCGGACGGTGAGCAACCGGGTGGCCCCCGACGCGGAGCGGCTGCGGCTGTTCGCCGGCCGCATCTCCGCCAGCCGCCGTCCCGCGCTGGTCTTCGGACCCGACGTGGACCGCGCTGGCGGGTGGGACGCGGCCATCGCCCTGGCAGAAAAGCTGCGCGCGGCCGTCTACGGGGCCCCGCTGCTGGACCGTGCCTCCTTCCCTGAGGACCACCCCTTGTTCCGCGGGCCGTTGGGGATGTCGGTGAAGACGATCAGCGACCGGCTGGCCGGGCACGATCTGGCCGTCGTGATCGGCGCGGAGGTGTTCCGGTACTACCCCTACGTCCCCGGCGACTTCCTTCCGGCGGGGACGGAGCTGCTGCAGATCACCGCCAGCCCCGAGGTCGCCGCCGCCGCGCGGGTGGGCGACGCCCTGCTGGGCGACCCCAAGATCGCGATCGACCTGCTCCTGGCCATGGTCGCGGAGGGATCCGCGCGGACCGCCCCGGAGCCGATGGCGCGGCCGCGCATGCTTCCGCAGGTGCCCAGCAGCCCGCTTACCCCGCCCGAGGTCTACGCCGTACTGAGCCGGGTCAGGCCAGCCGATTCGGTCATCGTCAACGAATCGACCTCCACCATGGCCCAGCAGATCGAGTGGCTTCCCACGGTCAGGACCGGATCGTTCTTCGCCACGGCCAGCGGGGGTATCGGCTGGGGCGTGCCGGCCGCGGTCGGGGTCGCGCTGGCTGACCGGGACCGCGGCGTCACCCGGCCGGTCATCGGCCTGATCGGCGACGGCTCGTCCCAGTACTCCGTGCAGGCCCTCTGGACCGCAGCTCAGCACAGGCTGCCGATCGTGTATGTGGTCATGCGCAACAACGAGTACTCCATCCTCAAGTCGTTCGCGGTGCTCGAGGAGACACCCGGGGTTCCCGGGCTGGACCTGCCCGGGCTCGCCATCGCCGCCGTGGCACGCGGATGGGGATGCCGCGCGGTCGACGTCGCGACCACGCAGGAGCTGGAGCAGGAGTTCAGGACGGCCCTGAGCACCGACACCACGACCGTCATCGTGGTGCGCACGCAACCGCAGAAGGCGCTGCTTTAGAGATCTCAGGCGTGGTCGACGAAGAGGTCGGCCTGCGGCTCGGCGCCGGGCTGGTAGGCGTACCGGTCGAAGTCGGTCACGCCCTGGGCGGCCAGCACGTCCTCGCACAGGAACGCGTTCCCGGTGCAGTCCCGGCTAGGCCTGTTGATCACCGCTTACGCCGCGTCGGCGTACAACTCGGGCTTGCGGGCCCGGGCGATCGCCTCGTCGCCGCCGAGCAGGTTCAGCACCGCGGCCGTGGCGATCAGCGTCCGCGGCCACAGTGCGTTGGAAGCGATGCCGTCCTGGGCGAACTCGGCCGCGAACCCCAGGGCGCAGAGGGCCCCTCGGCCCGCGACCGTTGCGGACGGCTTAGCTGTGACCCGAGGATCGGACCCGGTCATCGACGTCGCCAGGCGGGTGCGGGCGGAGCGCCACAACCTCGTCTCCGTCGACCCGCAGTCCCGCGAACCGCCGGAGGGCGCTCCGCGTGCGGCTAAACGAAGGACGTGGTCGACGTCCGCGAACGGCGCCAGTTGCCTCTTGCGCATGACAAACGTCACCGACTCGATGTGCAGGGTTCAGCGCATCCGGTGACGCTGGGCACTCCCAGTCGATGACCTCCGCAGGCAGACTAGGCACCGAGACGTGCATCACCTCGGAGGTAGATCGGTTCTCGGACTTCTCCGCCAGAGTCCAACCCAGCCCTGGGCTTGACCGCAGAGCGCAACTGAAATTGAGGCATCCATGATCCACGTGGCACCGTCATCCCTCACCTTCCCGGATCGCAGACAGGGCGGGCGGTTCCCAGTGACGGACGCGACCGGCACCACGGTTGCTCGCATCTCTACGAGACGGACGGGAACGAGCTTCGTCGCCAGCGACGCGAACGACCGTGTTCTCTGCGAGGCGTCAACAGCCTGGTGGGGGCTGTCCCCCACGTGGCGGGCGACCGGGCCCGATGCGCGAGCCATGCTCTCTTTGACGACGCGGCTGATGCGCACCAGTGCCTCAGTTCACCTAGAACGGCCTGGAGATTTCGATGCCTTGTCCTAAATCCCACGGGTTACGCTGGAGAACCGTGACAGCTTCCGTAAGCCGGCCCGTCCGTGTGGGCCTGCAACTGCAACCGCAGCACGCCGCCTACAAG
>JBEKCN010000069.1:0-8917 GCA_050014855.1 Streptosporangiaceae bacterium
AAGACCGTCGGGCTCGATGACTTCCTGGCCAAGCGCTGCGGATTCCTGGTCAACGTCAACCGGACCAATAAGAAGCCAACCGACCCGAATCCGTTCGGATACTTCCACGCCACCAGCTCACAGTGGTCGACCGTATACGGCTGCGATGCCTGGCTGAACTTGTGGGACCCGGCGATCGATGACGGGTACCCGGGCTCCCCCGGGCGTACCGCTCTCAGTGCCGCCGGGCCGGCGGAACCCGGGCCCGGCTTGGCCGCCATGATCCCGGCGCGAACAGTCGCGAGCAGTTAGGTTGTGTACCAGGCCAACGATGTCCGTCCAAGGAGGGGTACAACCGGTGAGCCCTGAGATCAGCGTGGTACTGAAGGACAGGGCATTTCTGGAGTGCCCGCGCTGGCACGACGACCGGATCTGGGTCGCGGACTTCTACCGGCACGAGGTCGTGTCCGCGGCCGCGGACGGCCAGGATCTGCGGGTCGAAGCCACGGTCCCGCAGCAGCCGTCGGGGCTGGGCTGGCTGCCCGACGGCCGGCTGCTCGTGGTCTCCATGCGCGACCACAAGCTGCTGCGCCGCGAGACGAGCGGTGAACTGGTCGTCCACGCCGACCTCGCTGACCACGTAGACGGATATCCCAACGACATGGTCGTCGACGCTCACGGCCGGGCGTACGTCGGCAACTTCGGCTTCGATCTGATGGGGGGCGCGGACGTCGCGCCGAGCGGCCTGCTGCGGGTCGACCCCGACGGCAGCGTCACGCGCGTGGCTGAGGATCTATGGTTCGCCAACGGCAGCGTCATCACCGACGACGGTGTGCTGATGGTCGACGAGACGTTCGGCAACCGGGTGAGCGCCTTCGACATCGAGCCGGACGGAAGCCTGACCAACCGCAGGAGCTGGGCGACGTTCGGCGAGCCGCCGACCGCGTGTGGGCTGACCGACACGCTGGCTAGCCTCGTCGTGGCTCCGGACGGCTGCGCCCTCGACGCCGAAGGCGCATTGTGGATCGCTGACGCACTGAACGGCCGGGCGATCCGGGTGCGCGAGGGCGGCGACATCGTGCAGGAGATCACCGTGGGCACGGGCGTGTTCGCCTGCGGTCTCGGCGGAGCGGACGGCCGCACCCTGTTCATGTGCGCCGCACCGGACTTCGACTCCCGCGCCCGCGCCGCCGCCCGTGAGGGACAGTTGCTGTCGACCCGGGTCGAGGTCCCGCACGCTGGCCGCCCCTGACCGCCCGCGCCCCCGCCGGTCATGCCTCAGCGGCGGCGGGGCACCGGCACCCGGTCCAGGTCGGCAGCGACCACGATCTCGCCGCCGAAGACGGCACCGGCCTCGCCGGCGAACCGGCGCGGGTCCTGATGCGCGTACCGCTGGGAGAAGTGCGTCAGCACCAGCGTCCGCACCCCGCCCGCCGCGGCGAGCTGGCCCGCCTGCCCGGCGGTCAGGTGCCCGTACGGGTCGGCAAGGTCGGCGTCCTCGGCCAGGAACGTCGACTCGCAGACCATCAGGTCGGCGCCGTCGGCGAGCGCAAACGCTGCCTCGCAGAGCCGGGTGTCCATGATGAACGCGAACCGCTGGCCGCGCCGTGGCTCGCTCACCTCGGCCAGCTCCACCCGCCGGCCGCCGGCGTCGAGCCAGCCCTGCCGGGCGAGTTCGCCGACATGCGGCCCGCTGATCCCGAGCGCGGCGAGGCGTTCCGGGAGCATGCGGCGGCCGTCCGGCTCGGCCAGCTGGTAGCCGAGGGCCGGGACGCGGTGTGAGAGCGGCAACGCGCTGAGCCGGAAGCCCGCCCCGTCGCCGGCCGCGAGGTCCTCGCCCGCCCTCACCGCGCTGGCCCCCGCGACGGCTCCGCCCGTCGCGCCCCCGTCCGCCAGGCCCGCGCCGCCAGGGCCCGTTTCGGGCTGGGCCGCGCCGACCGGATGCTCCCGGATGGTGGCCAGGTTATGGACGATCGCGGCGTGCCGCAGCCGCCAGAAGTACTCCTGCCCTTCGGCGGGGTAGTAGCAGGACACCCGGTGCGCTACCCGGTCGAGGGACAGCCGCTGCAGCACGCCGGGCAGGCCGAGGCAGTGGTCGCCGTGGAAGTGGCTGAGGCAGATCCGGGTGATCTCGCTGGCCCGCACCCCGGCCAGCAGCATCTGCCGCTGGGTGCCCTCACCCGGGTCGAACAGCAGCCCTTCGTCGTCCCACCGCAGCAGGTAACCGTTGTGGTTGCGGGTCCGCGTCGGCGCCTGGCTCGCGGTGCCGAGGACCACCAGCTCACGGCTGGCCACAGCCGGCCCTCACCATCTCCAGGGCAGGGGGTCATCGGGGGATGGCGGCCCCTCACACAGCGGCAGCTGCCACCAGCCGACGTCCCGCCAGGCCCCCAGCTTGTAGCCGACACTGCGGAAGACTCCGACCGGCCGGAAGCCGGTCGCCTCGTGCAGGCCGACGCTGGCCGGGTTGGGCAGCGCGATCCCGGCGAACAGCGATATGTAGCCAAGGTTGCTGACCTCGGTGATCAGATGCTCGTACAGCAGCCGGCCGAGTCCGCGCGAACGGTAGCCGGGGTCGAGGTAGACCGAGCAGTCCGCGGACCAGCGGTAGGCCGGCCGCGCCCGGTGCGCGGACGCGTAGGCGTACCCCGCGACGTGACCCGCGTCGTCGGCGATCAGCCAGGGCAGCCGGGGAGTGGCCCGCATCCGCCGGCCGATCTCGCCCGGTCCCGGAGGTGTCTCCTCGAACGAGATCGCCGTCTTGCCGACCACCGGGGCGTAGATCGCCGCGATGTCCCCGGCGTCGGCGGCGGTCGCATCCCGGACCACGATCCGGCCCGTGCCTACTACCGGTCCCGGGAGATCCCAGAGTGCCGGTGCCTCCGCCGTCCCGGAAGGTTCCGAAGGCTCTGGCGCCTCCGCCGGCTCCGGCGCCCCCGCTGCTGTCGAAGGTTCCGGGTAACCGTCCGCTGGGCCCGCCTGTGTCATCCGCCAATTATGTCGATTCGGGGTCCCAGGGCGCTCACCCGCGGAACGGGCGGCGGGCGGCGGCCTGCAGGCGTACGTAGTCGACCGCCGGCTCGGGCAGCCGGGCCGCGACCCGGTGCACGGCGGCGGCGCGCTCGGCGGCCGGAACGGCCTCCAGCACCGAGCCCAGTACCACCGTGGCCAGGAACGCTTCCAGCTGCGGGCCGGCCTCCAGTTGGGCCGGGTCGGGCACCAGCGCCACGTCCACGTCGGTAAAGCCGGCCGCTGCCAGCAGGCGCGCGGCCTCAGCGGCGGTCGCGAAGTTGCACGTCGCGTTCAGCGCCGGCAGGCCCACCTCGGCCAGGGCGGTCTCCACGTTCGCGCAGTTACCCGCGCCGCCCCATTCGGCGCGCAGTACGCCGCCCGGCCGCAGAGCGGTGCCCAGTGACCCGAACACCTGCTGGTGGTCGGGCAGCCAGTGCAGCGTCGCCACCGAGAACACCGCATCCACCGGGGTGGCCAGCGGCAGCGGCTCCGTCAGGTTGGCCCGCAGCACGGTCAGCCGGTCTGTCCCGGCACCCGTCAGCCGGGCCCGGAGCCGGGCCAGCATGGCCGCCGATCCGTCCACCGCGATCACGTGCCCGTCCGGCAGGCGCCGGAGCAGCGCCTCGGTGTCCCGGCCAGTGCCCGCGCCCACGTCCAGCACGGTCTCGTCGCCGCGCAGCGGCAGCGTGGCCAGCAATCGCTGCCCCCACCGCTCGTGCGGCAGCGGCAGTGCATCGTACGAAGCGGCGTCCCATTCCCGGAGCTGGCCAGGTGCCTGATACGGAGCTGCCATAAACTGGATGCTAACCGTGATCTCGCAACATGAAAACTTGCGTCTCATTATGTGGACATAATCGGCCGGCGGGGCTGCCGCCCTGGGGCAGGTTACCGGCCGGCGGGGGCTCCCGCCCCGGGCATGCCATTCTTGTACCACCTTCTGGTTGCATTGGCACAGACTGCGTCGCTTTGGGGCTTCCGGTGGCCTCCGGGCGCGTCGCGCGGATCCGGCCTAGTGGTAGCGTTCACGCCCGGAGAGAATGCCGCCGTGACGGGAGCCCGGCGCGTGCCGAAGGCCGTTTCCGGGAACCGCCCCGGCGAAGTCCCGCTCAGCCAATTGCCCCCGGACGGGATGTCCGCGTGAAACCTGGGCAGGGAGTCCCGTGTCGGTTTAGAAGTGACCTCGATGACGGTTCCAGGGTAGGTGGGGGTGTTGAAGGACGGCTCGCCGCCACGCGCTCGCGGAGGGTGGCGTCCCGCGCGGCCAGAGCCGCAGGAGATGGACTTCACGGCCGCCGATCTCCCGCGGGTCCGCCGGTTCACCGTGACCTGGGCGGCCAAGGCGGGCATGTCGGCGGACGCGGCCGACGATTTCGTGATCGCCGTCAACGAGATCGCCACCAACGCGGTCCGGCACGGCTCGCCGCGGGCCTCGCTCCGGCTCTGGGTCGGCGCCGGCGCCGGGATTGCGGAGATCCGCGACAGCGGGCACTGGGACGCCGCGCTGGCCCCCCCGTCACTCCCGCGCCGGCCAGCTGAGCAGGGCGGCATGGGCCTGGCGGTGGCCCGGCTGGTCTGTGACGGCCTGCAGGTCAAGGCGACCTCGGCCGGGACCGCGGTGCTGCTGCGGATGACCCTTCGCTGAGGCCGTCCCGGCTGGTCCGGCCCGCGCTATGGCCTGGACTGCCGCTGTATGGTGGGAGATGTCCCGCCGTCGGCTCTCTCGGGGGAGAGATCTTGCCCATGCTGTCCCTGTCGACGGAGCAACGGGGCCCGTACACCGTTGTCAAAGTGGCGGGCAACCTCGACCTTGTCACCCGCGATCAGTTCGACCAGTTCATGACGAAGGTCCGCCGGGCCAACAAACAGGTCATCGTGGACATGTCCGCCGTGACCTTCATGGACACCGGGTGCCTGGCTGTCATCGTCGGCCACTGGAAGAAGCTACTGTCCGGCTCCGGCAATCTGATCCTCGCTGGGCCCCAGCACCGCCCGGCCAAGGCGCTGTGGATCACCGGCCTCGCCTACCGGCTGCCGCTGTACGACAGCGTGGACGAGGCCATCGCCAGCACCGACGCCGTCACCCCGCCCGCCGGCACCCCTCACCCCTGACGGGTCCAGCCGGCTTCCCCCTGACCGGTCCCGCCGGTCGCCTCACCCCGGACCGGTCCGCCGAATCCCCCCGGACCGGTCCGCCGGCTCCCCCCTGGCCGGTCCCGTCGGCGTGCATGCCGGCGGCTACCGGATTCGGACGGCGACCAAGCAGGCGTCGTCACCCGTGTCGGAGGCAGCGGAGGCCAGCGCGTGATCGGCGAGGGCCGCCGCCGACGGCTGCGGGACGGCCGCCCGGCGTGCGAAGCCGTCGAGCGCTTCGGTGATCGGGATGTCGCGGCGCTCGATCATGCCGTCGGTGAACAGCAGCAGCGTGTCCCCGATGGCCAGCGACGCGGTGAACTCCTCGTAGGTAGCGTCCGGATCGGCGCCCAGCAGTACCCCGTGCGGCAGCGGCAGCGTCACCGCGGCCCGGTCCCGGATCACGACCGGCGGCAGGTGCCCGGCGCGCGCCCAGCGCAGTACCCGCCGGCCCGGGTCGTACAGCCCGCACACCACCGTGCCGATCACTCCATCGGTCAGGTGACAGATCGCGCTGTTGAGATAGGCCAGCAGCTCGGCCGGTCCCGCCCCGGTAATGGCCAGCCCGCGCAGGCAGTTCCGCGCGATGACCATGCCGGTCACCGCGTCGATGCCGTGCCCGGCGATGTCCCCGACCACCAGCAGGACTTCCTGGGTGGGCAGCAGCAGCGTGTCGTACCAGTCCCCGCCGACCAGGTGGCCCGGGCCCACCGGGCGGTAGCGCACCGCCACCTCGATCCCGGCCGCGGCCACCGGTTCGGCCGTGGGCGGCATGATGGCCTGCTGCAGGCGCACGGCGAGCAGGTGCTCCTCGGCGACCCGCTGCTCGGTGTCGACCAGCTGGTCGCGGGTGGCGGCCAGCGCGACCTGCGTATGGTATTCGGCGGAAACGTCCTGGAAGGCGCCCTGGATCAGCTCGATCGTCCCGGCCGGGCTGAGCACCGGCTCGGCGAATACCCGCATCTGCCGCACGCTGCCGTCGTCGGCCCGCACGATGCGGAACGTCGCGTTCGTTGGCTGCTGCCCGCGCAGCAGCGTTTCCCGGAACTGTTTCACGGCCGGGACGTCCGCCGCGGTCACGTAGCTGTGCAGGTCGGCCAGCGGGATGGCCGCCCCTTCCCGGGTCGGCAGGCCGAAGAGCGCGAACGCGGACTCGGTCCAGTTTACCTCCCCGGTAGCCAGGTTCTCCTCCCAGGCGCCGATCCGACCGAGCCGCTGGATCTGCCGCAACCGGGCGGTCAGCCGGTCGACCTCACCGCCCAGCCGCCAGGTCAGGACGACCCCGTCGAAGAAGGGCGCGATCCGGACCTCGGCGATGGCCCCGGTCACCTCACCCGCCGGGGCGCTGATGATGGGGCCGGGCAGATATTGGGCCTGGCCGGTGTGCAGCGCACGGATCGCGTGCTCCAGCACGCCGCCGGCCGCCGCGGCGGTGGGGTAGGCCTCCAGCAGGGTGCGGCCGGCCACCTCGCTGGCGTTCCGCCCGGCCGAGTCCGGCAAGGTTTCCCCGGCGTAGTCGATGCGGAAGTCCATGATGCGGCCGTCGCGGTCCCGCACCGCGGACGCGACCAGCACCCTCTCCAGCAGGCTGTCGAGCAGGCCGCGCACCGCCGGGCGGGAACCTGCGTTGGCCAGGTCGCCGCGCGCGAGCCGCGGGCCGAGCAGCTCCGCGCACGCCTGGGCCAGGTCGGCGGCCTGCTGCCGCACGCTGTGCGGGAAGCCGGCCCGCGGCTGCGGCCAGCAGACCTCCATCACGCCCAGCAGGACCGAGCTCTCGTCCCGGAGGGCGACGGTGGCCCGCGCCCCGCCGGGCCACCGCCCGATCAGCGGCAGGGTGCTCCCGGGCAGGCTGCTCGGCGGGCCGCTGGGCCGCGTGGCGTCTGGCGGCGTAGCGCCGGGTGGCCCGCTGGGCCACCACAGATCGGGCCCGCCGTGCGCGACGCGCTGCGCCGGGCAGTCCATGTGCGGAGGGATACGGCGCCAGCGGCTCGCCTCGGCCGGCCCGAGCCCGGCCTCGCCGAGCAGGTCGAGGCTGCCGTCGGCGCTGATCAGCCACAGCGCGACGGCGGCCGCCCCGAGCGGGGCCAGCGCCTGGTCCAGCATGGCGGCCGCGATTTCGCCGCCGTCGGCGGCCAGCTCAATGGCCGCCCCGGCCAGCTGGTTGCGTAGCCGGGCGTCCTCCGGCCGGGCTGCCTCACCGTCCGCTCCGGGGCCGGCATCGGCTGAGCCCGTCCCGGCGCCGGGAAGCCCGGAGTCCGCGGGCTTCCCGGGCTGGCCCGCCAGGTCCTCGCTGATGATGGCGGCGGCGATCTCGGCCACCGGGTACGCCGCCTCGTCGGCCAGCGCCGTCAGCTGGCTCGCGGCCTCTGCCGCCGTGCAGCCCAGCCGCTCGATCAGCGCGCCCTTGGCCATGTCGATGACCGACCGGGCTGCCGCGGCCGAGCGCAGCCGGTCCATTTCCCGGCGCTGGCGGTCGATGACCGCCGCCAGGCGCAGGATCTCCTCGCCGCTGTTCGGCACGCTCACCGACCTTCCTCAGGCCAGACGGCCCTTTGTCGCGCTGGGCCCGTCCGGCGACGGCCCGCCGGGCCGGTTCGCGACCGGCGCCGGTCCCTTCTCCGCCCCCGCGTGCTGTGCGAGCATCGAATGACCAGGTGCGGCGACCCGTCCCGGCCCCAGCCTTAGTAATGTTGCCACGCGGCAAACGTTCTGTGTCGCGGTGGCCGCGCACTTTGTGCGCCTACCATCGGGACGTGCCATTGCGGAAATGCCCCTGCCTTCTCTGGAGAGCCGATGACCGACGTCATACCGGCAGGTCGCAAGCTGGACGAGTCCGGACTGGAGCAGCTCCTGGCGGGCCTGATCGCGGTGCGTGGTGGGGACTTCAGCACCCGGCTGCTGGAGACCGGCGATCCGCTGATGGACCAGATCGCCACCGTGTTCAACGGCATGGCCGACCAGCTCGATCTCTTCACCTCCGAAGTGACCCGGGTGGCCCGCGAGGTCGGCAGTGAGGGGCGCCTCGGAGGCCAGGCGGACGTCAAGGGCGTGTCCGGCACCTGGAAGGACCTGACCGATTCGGTCAACGCCATGGCCGGGAACCTCACCGGCCAGGTGCGGGACATTGCCGAAGTGGCGACGGCGGTGGCCCGGGGTGACCTGACCCAGAAGATCACGGTGGACGCCAAGGGCGAGGTGCTCGAGCTGAAGAGCACCCTGAACACGATGGTCGACCAGCTGTCCGGGTTCGCCGATGAGGTGACCAGGGTGGCCCGCGAGGTCGGCAGCGAGGGGCGGCTGGGCGGGCAGGCCCACGTGCCTGGCGTCTCCGGCACCTGGAAGGATCTCACCGAGTCCGTCAACGTGATGGCGGCCAACCTCACCGACCAGGTCCGGTCCATCGCCGAGGTGACGACCGCGGTGGCCAAGGGTGACCTGACCCGGAAGATCCAGGTCGATGCGCGCGGCGAGATCCTGGAGCTGAAGGAGACCATCAACACGATGGTCGACCAGCTGTCCGGGTTCGCCGATGAGGTGACCCGGGTCGCCCGGGAGGTCGGCACCCAGGGCAACCTCGGCGGTCAGGCCGTCGTCCGCGGGGTCTCCGGCACCTGGAAGGACCTCACCGACAACGTCAACTCGATGGCCAACAACCTGACCAGCCAGGTGCGCAACATCGCCCAGGTCACCACGGCGGTGGCGCAGGGTGACCTGTCCCGGAAGATCGACGTGGATGCGCGCGGGGAGATCCTGGAGCTGAAGACGACGATCAACACGATGGTCGACCAGCTGTCTG
>JBEKCN010000070.1:0-8883 GCA_050014855.1 Streptosporangiaceae bacterium
CTTGATGCCGGGCAGGCAGGACTTCAGTGCGGGAACCAAAGAGATTTCATGCTTTTGGGGAGTTGGCTAAGTTCTTCCCACTCTGCTGCTGAAAGAACATCGGGAGCACACATGTACTCGGGGGAGGCTGGTGATGAGGGCCGGGGCCCATGGGTGCTGCGGCGGAGCCAGTCAGCCGGCCTTCTTATTACAGAAAGTTACAATAAGACAGCTTGACATATCGAACGCAAATTCGATACTTCTAGGTCATGCGGGAAAAGACTTCGCAGCTCATGGGGCTCATGGGGCTCATGGGGCGACTTCCCGCCGCCGCCGCGATGGCAAGCGACGGTGCATCGCCTGGTAACTCTGTGTTTCTGCGGGCCGCTACGTTTTCCCGCCCCGACGGAGCCTCCGGGTCTTACGGGGACATTGTGGTCTCCGGTGACGCTGTCCTGCCGGTACTTCCCGCGCTGGCGGAGCTGCTGCCTGCCGGTGGCCTGGCCAGGGGCTCGGTGGTGGCGGTGGACCGATCCGGGCTGCTGTGCCTCGCGCTGGTGGCAGGGGCGTCAGCGGCAGGAGCCTGGTGCGGGGTGGCTGGGGTACCTGATCTGGGCGTGGTCGCGGCGGCGGCCCTGGGAGCGGCGCCGGCCCGGCTGATGCTGGTCCCCGATCCCGGGCCGGGCTGGCCGCAGGTGGTGGCGTCGATGCTGGAGGCCTGCGAGGTCGTGGTGGTGCGTCCGCCCGCCCGGCTGCAGGCGGAGGGCCGCCGCCGGCTGGAGGGTGTGCTGCGGCGGGGCGGCGGGGTACTCGTGGTCGCCGGCGAATGGGAGGGGGCGCCGGTACGGCTCCGGGTGACCCGGCGATCCTGGGCCGGGATCGGTGACGGGTACGGGAGCCTCCGGGCCTGCCGCGCCGAGGTGGTGGCGGAAGGCCGGGGAGCCGTAACCCGGCCACGGCGGCGGTGGCTGTGGCTGCCCGCCCCCGACGGCACGGTGGCCCCGGACGAGACAGCGGCGGCCGACTTCAGCTTCCGCGATAGCGCGGTGACCGGTGAAGCCGCCCGTGCCGCAACGGCTCCCGGGCGAGCGGCGCGGTGAAAGCCCCGGGTCAAGCGGCCGGCGCGGATGAGCCGGCCCGGGTTCTGGCGGTGTGGTGCCCCGGCTGGCCGGAGGAGGACGCCAGTGGTGCCGAAGCGCGGGGCTTCGGGGATGTCATCACCGTAGTGGAGGGCTTCTGCCCGGAAGTGGAGATCCTGCGGCCCGGGTTGTGCCTGCTCGCCGCGCGCGGCCCGGCCAGATATTTCGGTGGGGAGGACGCTCTGGCCCGGAAGATCGCTGATGCCGTGACCGCCCATGGTGTCGTCTGTCAGACCGGGGTGGCCGCCGGCCAGTTCGCGGCGGCCCTGGCGGCCCGCGCGGTCCGCCCGGACGGCACGGGTGTCGTGGTTCCGCCCGGCGGGGCCCGGCAGTTCCTCGCCCCCTACCCGGTACACGTCCTGGCTGCCCCGGCCCTGGCCGGCCAGCTGGCCCGGCTGGGCATCCGGACGCTGGGGGATCTCGCCGCCCTGCCGGCCCGGGACGTGGCGAGCCGGTTCGGTGCCGAGGGCACCGCCGCGCAGCGGGTAGCCCGGGGGCAGGAAGCGCGGCGGCTGGCCACGGGACCGCCGCAGGCCGATCTTTCCGCCACGCTCGAGTTCGACCCTCCCGTCCACGCCGAGCCGGCGGTATTCGCGGGCAAGGGCCTCGCAGAGCAGATGCTCGCCGGGCTCGCTTCGCGTGGCCTGTCCTGTGTCCGGGTCCGGGTCGAGGTGACCGGTACGGACGGACGGGAGAGCACGCGGCTGTGGCGTCATGACGGGCTGCTGTCCGCCCTGGCGGTGGCGCAGCGGGTGCGCTGGCAGCTGGACGGCTGGTCCCCGGGGGCGGCCGCAGAAGACGGCCCGGACGAGAGCACCTGCGGGATCGCGATGCTGCGCCTGGCCCCGGACCACCTGGTCCCCGACGAGGGGCGCCAGCTCGGCTTGTGGGGTGACGACCTGATCAGCGGCCGGGTGGAACGTGCCGCCGTCCGGCTGCAGGCCATGCTGGGGCATGAATCGGTGGCACATCCGGTGCTTGCGGGCGGCCGCGGCCCGGGTGAGCAGGTCATGCTCGTGCCGTTCGGCGACATCCGGGACGCCCGCCACCCGGCGGACCGGCCATGGCCGGCCCGCATCCCCCCGCCGGCCCCGGCCACGGTGTACCCGGTCCCGCGGCCAGCCCGGGTCATCGACGCCGCCGGTGTACCGGTGACCGTCACCGGCCGTGCTGCCGTATCCGCGTCTCCCGATGCGCTGACGGTGGGAGACAGCCCGTGGCTGGCGATCACCGCCTGGGCCGGGCCGTGGCCGGTGACCGAGCGGTGGTGGGACGAGCGGAACGCGACCCGGCGGGCTCGGTTTCAGCTGGTCACCGAGGACGGCATCGCCTGGCTGGCTGCTGTTGAACTGGGCCGCTGGCAGATCGAAGCCAGGTACGACTGACGCCCCGCGCCAGCTGGGCCGCCACGGGTCGAAGGTACGGATCGGAGGTGAGGTAAATGGGCTGGGACAACCCGCCGGTCCCCTGGCGAGAACTCGAGCGGCGGCTGTCCTGGGACACCCGCCAGGACGGCCGCGAGCTTGCCGGGGTGGTCCAGGGCCGCTTCGGTCCTCAGCCCGACCAGGATGACGGGCCACCCTGGGCGGAGCTCCACTGCCATTCCTCCTACAGCTTCCTCGACGGGGCGTCCAGCCCAGCCGAGCTGGTCGCCGAGGCAGCCCGGCAGGGAGTACAGGCCCTGGCTCTCACCGATCACGACGGCATGTATGGGGTAGCGCAGTTCGCCCAGGCCGCCGCACGGCAGGCCGAGCAGACGGGAATTTCCCTCGGCACGATCTTCGGCGCCGAGCTCAGTATTGGCCCGGGGGGGCGACCCCCCGGAACCCCCCGCATGCGCTCCGCGCCCCGCGGTGGTACTTCGCCGACACACCGGCGCTCACCGGGGCCTTCGGCCCCGGACTCGCTGGCCGGTCACGAGCGCCTCGCCGCAGGTCCTGCTGCGGGACCCGCCGATATTCACCGGCCGCTCACCGGAGCCTTCGGCCCCGGACTCGCTGGGCCGGTTGGGTCGCCCCCCCGGGCCGGCACCGCGGATCCGGAGGGGGAACATCTGCTGGTGCTGGCCCGGGATGCGGAGGGGTACCGGCGGCTGTGCACGGTGATCAGCGCGGCCCAGCTGGCGGGGGGCGAGAAGGGGCGGCCGGTCTACGACCGCAGTGCTCTGGCCGGCGCCCACGATGGGCACTGGGCGGTGCTGACCGGCTGCCGTAAGGGCGCCGTTCCCGCCGCCCTGGCCGCCGGAGGCCCGGAGGCGGCGCTTCGCGAACTGCGCGCGATGATCGCGATGTTCGGCCCCGGCAACATCATGGTGGAGCTGACCTTCCATGATCAGCCTGGTGACGACGAACGGAACGAGGCTCTGGCCGGGCTGGCCGAAGCTGCGGGGGTCGGCGTGGTGGCCACCGGCAACGTGCACTACGCCTCGCCGTCGCAGTCGCGGCTGGCGGAAACGCTCGCCGCGATCCGCGCCCGGCGGAGCCTGGACGAGATGGACGGCTGGCTGCCCGCTTCCGGTGCGGCCTACATCCGGTCCGGCGCCGAGATGAGCCGCCGGCTGCGGCGTTTCCCCGGTGTGCAGGCGCGGACGGTGGAGCTGGCCCGCTCCTGCACGTTTGATTTCCGCGTGCTCGCGCCGGGCCTACCCGACTTCGGGGTTCCGGAGGGCTATACCGAGATGTCCTGGCTGCGGGCGCTGGTCGCGGAGCAGGCCCCGAAGCGCTACGGGCCGCCGGGCGCCGAGTGGGAGCCCGGAGCCTACCGCCAGATCGAGCACGAGCTCGATGTGATCGAGGGGCTCAAGTTCCCCGGATACTTTCTCCTCGTCCATGACATCGTCCGGTTCTGTGAGAACCGGAACATCCTGTGCCAGGGGCGCGGCTCCGCCGCGAACTCGGCGGTCTGCTACGCGCTCGGGATCACCAGCGTGGACGCCGTCCGGCACGGGCTGCTGTTCGAGCGGTTCCTGTCCGCGGGGCGGGACGGGCCGCCCGACATCGATCTGGACATCGAGCACCGGCGCCGCGAGGAGGTGATCCAGTACGTCTACGGTGCCTACGGCCGGGGGCGGGCGGCCCAGGTCGCCAACGTGATCTCCTACCGGCCGCGGATGGCGCTGCGGGACGCGGGCCGTGCCCTCGGCCACCCGCCCGCGGAACTGGACGCGTGGTCGCGGCGAGCCGGTCCCGGCGAAGCCGCGGGGAAAGACGCGGACGTGCCTGCGGACGTGGCCGCGCTGGCGGGGCAGATGCAGCAGCTCCCGCGGCATCTGGGCATCCATTCCGGCGGGATGGTCATCTGTGACCGGCCGGTGGGTGAGGTGTGCCCGGTGGAGTGGGCCCGGATGCCCGGCCGCAGCGTCCTGCAGTGGGACAAGGACGACTGCGCCTACGCCGGGCTCGTCAAATTCGATCTGCTGGGCCTGGGCATGCTGTCCGCCCTGCGCGACTGTTTCGATCTTGTCGAAGTCCACTACGGTCACCGGTGGAGCCTCAACTCGATCCCACAGGAGGACGCCGGCGTCTACGCCATGCTGCAGGCCGCGGACACTGTGGGGGTTTTCCAGGTCGAATCGCGGGCCCAGATGTCCACCCTGCCCCGGCTGCGCCCGGAAAAGTTCTACGACCTGGTCGTGGAGGTCGCGCTGATCAGGCCGGGCCCGATTCAGGGCGGGTCGGTCCACCCTTACCTGCGCCGCCGCGCGGGTGCGGAGGAACGGCTGATCCCGCACGAATCCATGCGTGCCGCCCTGGGCAAGACGTACGGGGTCCCATTGTTCCAGGAGCAGATGATGCAGCTGGCCATCGACTGCGCCGGTTTCACGCCAGCCGAATCGGACAAGCTGCGGCAGGCGATGAGCTCGAAGCGGGCGCCAGAGCGGATCGAGGAGCTCCGTCAGCGGCTCCTGGACGGCATGGAGCAGCGGGGGATCCCCGGCCCGGTCGCCGAGGACGTCTACCAGAAGATCCTGGCCTTCTCCAGTTACGGGTTCCCCGAGTCCCATGCGATCAGCTTCGCCTACCTCGTGTACGCGAGCGCGTGGCTGAAGCACTACTACCCCGCGGCGTTCACCGCCGCCCTGCTGCGTAACCAGCCCATGGGGTTCTACTCCCCGGCCAGCCTGATCAGCGACGTCCGCCGGCACGGCGTGGAGGTACGCGGGGTGGATGTCAACGCCAGCAGCGACCTGGCCACGCTGGAGTCCGCGGGGCGGAGTCTGACGCCGGCTGTCCCGGCCCGGCCAGTGCCGGTCCCGTCGCAGCCCGGCACGCATCCAGCCGGCCCGCAGCCGGCCATCCGGCTCGGGCTGCGCGGGGTACGGAACCTCGGTGCGGACACCGCCGCAGCGGTCGCGGCAGGCCGTCCGTACGCAGGACTGGAGGATTTCGCCCGCCGGACCCGGCTCCCGGCCGGGGCGCTGGAGGCCCTCGCCGCCGGTGGCGCGTTCGGCTGTTTCGGCGTGACCAGACGGGAAGCGATGTGGGCGGCGGGCGCCGCGGCGGGCATCCGGCCGGCTCAGCTGCCCGGTACCACGCCCGGGCTCGTCGCGCCGGGGCTGCCCGTCATGACCCCGACGGAAGAGACCATCGCCGATCTGTGGGCCACGGGAGTCTTCGGTACCCATCCGCTCCAGCACATCCGGGCCGAACTGGAGGAGCAGGGGGTGGCAGCCATCGCGGCGCTGCCCACTGTCCCGGCCGGGGGGGCCATCGTGGTGGGCGGCCTGGTCACCCACCGGCAGCGCCCCCCCACGGCGGGCGGCGTGGTGTTCCTCAGCCTGGAGGACGAGACCGGGATGGCCAACGTCATCTGCCCGCCGCAGGTGTGGGAGCGCTTCCGCCGGGTGGGTGCGGAGTCGGGTGCGCTGCTCATTGACGGCCGGGTCGAGCGCAGCGAGGGGGCCACCAACCTGGTCGCCACCCGGCTCCGCCGGCTCCGGATCGCTGCGGCTCCGCCCAGCCGCGATTTCCGCTGATCCGGGGCCAGGGCAGGGCGCCGGAGCAGGATCAGGGGACGACGATGACGGGACAGCGGGCGTGCCGGGCCAGCCAACCGGGCACCGAGCCACCCATCCGGTGCCACGTCCGCGACGGCGCGCCAATGATGAGCGCGTCCGCATCGTGCTCCGCGGCGGCCGCGGCGAGTTCCCGGGCGGGGCTGCCCCGGCGGGTGAGCACATGGACATCGAGCCCGCTCCGATCGATGCTGCGGTCGAGCTCCGTGAGCAGCCACCTCTCCAGCTCGCTGGTGTGCTCCGGCAGCCCGATCACCTGGCCGGTCAGCGGCTCGCAGAACATTCCCGGTGACGAAACGTGCACCACGAGCAGGGAACGGCCCAGGCGACGGGCCACGCCCCCCGCGTAGGCGAGTGCGTTACGACTGGACGGCGAGCCGTCGAAACCCACGATGACCGGATGCTCCAGGCGCTTACGGCCATCGGCGGGCCGCCCGTGCCGCCGCTCAGGCTGGCCGGGAGAGGGATATGCCCCTGCCTGGTCCAACGTTCTGCATCCTTGCGGGAGCCGCACCGTCGGTGCGGGTGACACCGCGTGGCAAGCCGCCTTGTTACCGCTAGGTATGCCCGGTATCGTGCGGCTCATTTAGGTATGCCCGGTATCGCGCGGGTCATTCCTGAATATATTTTGTTTCGTTAAGCAAGTACCTTATCCGGGAACCCTAGGCTGGGCAGTATGAGCAGCCTGACAGACGATCTGGCGGCCACGATCGGGGCGGAACACGTCCTCACTGGGCCGGACCTGATGACCGGTTACACCACGGACTGGACCCGCCGGTACCAGGGGACCGCCACCTGTGTGGCCCGGCCGGGGACAACCGCGCAGGTCGCAGCCATTGTGCAGGTGTGCGCCCGGCACCGGGTAGCGGTCGTCCCCCAGGGCGGGAACACCGGCCTGGTCGGGGGGGCCGTGCCCGCCAACGGCGGCGTCGTGCTCTCCACCCGCCGCCTCCGGCGGCTCGATCCGGTGGACACCCTCGCCGGGCAGGTCACCGCGGGCGCAGGGATCACGGTCGCCGAGCTGCAGGCACACGCGGCCGCGGCGGGACTCGAATACGGGATCAGCCTCGCCTCCCGCGACTCAGCGACCGTCGGCGGGACCATCGCCACCAACGCGGGCGGCCTGTATACCGTCCGCTACGGCGGGACCCGGGCCCAGCTTCTCGGGGTCGAAGCGGTACTGGCCGATGGCGGTGTCATCTCGCGCCTGGGCGGCGTACGAGCGGACAACACCGGATACGACCTGGCCCAGCTGCTGGCCGGCAGTGAGGGAACGCTCGGGATCGTCACCGCCGCCCGGCTCCGGCTGTGGCCCGTCGAGCCGCACGCCGTCACCATGCTGACCGGTGTGGGCGGCATCGAGACGGCGGTCTCGCTGCTCGCCGAGATCCGCTCCCGCGCTCCCGGCGTCCGCGCCGCGGAATACTTCGAGGCCGCCGGCCTGGCCCTGGTGCGCGCGCACACCGGACTGCCCGCGCCACTGCCCCGCGCCTACCCGGCCTACCTGCTGGTTGAGGTGACCGGGCCAGCTGATCAGGCCGAACATCTGGCGCGGATCGCTGCCCTGGAGGATGCGGCGGTTGCGGTGGATCCAGCCGGGAGCGCCGCCTTGTGGGCCTACCGGGAACGGCACACCGAGGCGATCAGTGCCGCCGGGGTCCCGCACAAGCTCGACATCGCGGTGCCGGTGGCGAGCCTGGCGGCGCTGCGCGGCGCGCTGGATGGTGCCGTCTCGGCCGCCGCGCTGCCGGGACGCACGCTCCGCATGATCGTCTTCGGCCATATCGGGGTCGGCAACCTGCACGTCAACGTGCTCGGCCCCGACCCGGCCGATCAGGCGGTGGACGAGGCGGTACTGCGGCTGGCGGCGGCACATGGCGGCTCGATCTCGGCCGAACACGGCATCGGCCGGGCCAAGGTAGCTCTCCTGTCGGACAACCGTTCGGCGCAGGAGATCGGGGCCATGCGCGCCATCAAAACGGCACTGGACCCGAGCGGCCTCCTCAACCCCGGCGTCCTGTTCACCTCGAACAGGGCGACATGCTCACCGGGCCGGGCGTTCCCGTAGTTGTCCAGGAAGTCGGCGCGGTCCAGGTAGGTGATCGGCGCCTGAGCTTTTGGTGACCCCCAGTGGTGATCAGGTGGCACCATCAGGGGGTGGTGACAGAGCCAGCGGATACGATAACCGGCCAGTACCGGGTCGACGCCACCGCCGGCTGACCGGTGTCGCCGCAGATGACGCCATGGGCAAGCCGCCGCCGTTCCCGCAGCCAGAGCCGGGCGCCAAGCTCACCCACCGGCTGCCGGGCGGTCGCTGGCTGGATGTCCTCTGCACCGCGCTGGCCAGCAGTGACGAGCGGGTAATCGACTTCCGGGACGTGACCGCCGCCAAAGAGCTGGAAGAGGATGGGCAGGTCGACGCGGCATCACGCGCGGGCGGCGGGACCGTGATGCGGATCGTACTGCGGGACGCGGTCGCCGACCGGGCCGCCGGGGACGCGCGGGCGGGTTACTGAGCGGGCGGGTTACTGAGCGGGCGGCGGGGCCGGATCCGGCTCCGCGTTACACCGGCTGGCGGGTGCGGCGATCTCCGCCGGATGCCTCCAGGTAGGCATCGATGATGCCGGGCACGTCGTCGCCGTCCATGATGATCTCGCCCCGCTCCAGCCAGATGACCCGGTTGCACGTCTCCTCGACCTCGGCGAGGTTGTGAGCCACCAGGAAGACCGTGCCCGCCTCCTGCCGGAGCTC
>JBEKCN010000071.1:0-8837 GCA_050014855.1 Streptosporangiaceae bacterium
GATCCGCTTGTCCGACGAACAGCGGCATGTGGATGCCGCGAGCGCCGACCTGCTCGGCCTCGATGACGCCTTCACCGCAGAGGTTGAGGATGTCATCGAGAGCGGCCGGTTCGTAGCCGAGAGCGACCTGCGGGCGCTCATCGAGACGTTCCTCCGGCAGCCGTTCCTGCAGGGCAGGCTAACTAAGTGGGTGACACCGTAAGTTCGTCGGGGTCAGGCGGCCGTGGCGAGGTCGGTCTGATTTGTGGTGGCGGCCTGCTCGTGTTCGCTGATGCGGTGGAGCAGGTCTGCGAGGTCGGCGGCGGTGAATTTCCAGTTGAAGGGCCTTGCGGTCTGGTTGTAGCGGCCGACGAAGGCAAGCAAGGTGCTGCTGAGCTGGTCGAGGCTGGCGAAGTCATTCGGCGAGACCACCTTCTTCTGGATGACGGAGAAGAAGATCTCGATCTGGTTCAGCCAGGAGGCATGGACCGGTGTGTGGATCATGACCGCGTTCGGGTGCGCCTTGCGGAGCCTGTCGGCGGCGGCCTGGCCGCGGTGGTCCGAGCCGTTATCCACGATGACGAACACGCGGGGCGCGTGCCGGTACTCCGGCCGGGCCATGACCTGGCCGGCGAGGTCCATGAACGGGACGATTCCCGTGGTTGCCGGGGTGGAGGCGAACACCTTTCCGGTGCGGACGTCCAGGCCGGCGAGCAGTGCGAGCGCGCCGTGCCGGACGTACTCGTGCTCCACGCGCGCCGGCCTGCCGGGCGCAGCGGGCATCGCCGGGTGGATGCGGCCGCGGGCCTGGATCGACGGCTTGGCGTCGAAGGACAGGACCCGGTCGCCGGAGCCGAGGGGCTCGCCCTGGTAAAACCCCTGGTAGAGGTCCAGGATCACGGTCGCCTTCGCCGCGAAGTCCGGGTCGCGCGGATAGATCCAGGACTGGTACTGCCACGGCCTGACCGGGTTCTCCGCCAGGATCCGCAGCAGGGAGGTTACCGACATGGGCGCGCTGACCAGGCCCTGCGCGGTCAGCTCGGCGGCCAGCTCCGGGCCGGTCCAACGGGACAGCGGCACCCCGGTGGCGGCCGGCAGCTGGCAGGCCAGCGCGACCACCGCCGCCCGGTCCGCCTCGGTGATCCGCCGCGGCCGCCCGGACCGGGGCAGGTCCTCCAGCCCCGCCAGCCCGCGCCCGGCGAACCGGCCCCGCCACTTGCGCACCGTATCCACGCTGACGCCCAGGCCAGCGGCGATCCGGGCATTGCCCCGGCCCCGCGCGGCGGCCAGCACGATCTGTGCCCGCAGCCGGTTCCGCCAGCACGTCTTCGCCCCCCGGATCCGTTTCTTCAGCGTCTTGCGCTCGGCGGCGGTCAGCGTGACCGGCACGGCGGCAGGCGGCGGCATGAAGCAGCTCCCGGGTTAAATCACAGCCATGTAATTCATTCCGGGCATGTGATCATAACCAGGACCGCCTCCCGGGAGACGGCAAGATTGGCCACATGCCCGCCATCCCGGCCTCCACCCGCAGCTCCATCACCCTGCGGCTGCTGGACCACGCCGAAAAGCACTGGCCCCAGCTGGGCAAAGTTCAGGTCACCTGCCGCAGCACATTCGCTTACGTCACCGGCATACTGCCCGGCGGTGACCAGCTCCCGCTGTTCCGGCTCCGCTACGGCGGGTCAGCGCATTCCTTCGGCTTCGCCATCTACTCCGCCGCCCGCGACCGCTACGAAGACGCCGTCCTGCTCACCGGGCTCCCCACCGGGACCCCCCAGGAAGCACTCGACACCGCCTGCACCGTCCACCTCGCCGCCATCGAGCACGAACCCGACCCCTGACCACCCGACGAACTTACGGGACTACCCACTAAGGATGAGGACGCCGGGGCCGGTCCCGGGGTGACGATCCCGTACTCGTGGATCTTGCGATAGATCGTCGCGCGTGACATGCCCAGGGACTCGGCGGCCTTGACCTTGTTGCCGTCGCAGTCGAGCAGGCTCTGCACGATCGCGTCGCGCTCCATCGACTCCAGCGGGCTGAGCAGCCGGCGGCTCACCGTCCAGCACTCGGGCGGCAGGTCGGTCGGCTGGATCGAGCCCGCACGCCGCCGCTGCACGACCCGCTTCAGCACCTGCCACAGCTGCCCGGCGTTGCCGGGCCAGCTGGACCGCAGGAGCAGCTGCATCGCCTCGGGCGAGCAGACCACGCGGCCTTGCTGACTCAGCCGGGCCAGGAAGAAGGGGACCAGTTCCTGCAGGTCCTCGATGTGGTGGCGCAGCGGGGGCAGCTCTACCGTGGCGGGGAAGAAGCGCAGCAGCTTGGTCAGGTCTGCGCGGGCGCTCTTGCGGTTCAGCGTGATGGCGACCCGCAGGGTGTGCTCCCGCCGCGCGGCCCGGGCCTCCTGCAGCGCGCTGGACAGCGCGTGCACCTGCTTGGCGTTGAGCTGATCGACGTGCCGGATGACCAGCATGCCGTCACCGTCGATCAGTTCGCTGCGGGCCAGCACCAGCCAGTCCGTGCCCGCCGCATCCGCCGCGTCCAGGATGTGCAGGCGGCCCGCGGGGTTGCGCCGCTGGTGCACGGCCTTGGCCAGGGCCATCTTGCCCACACCGGGCTCGCCTTCCAGGGTCAGCCACTCGCCCGAGTCGTAGGCTATTTCCGCTTCCCGGCACGCCCGCGTCCACAGCACACCCGTGCCGACCAGCCCCGGCAGGTACATCGCGGTTTTCGCGCTGGGCTTGCCGACCGCGGCCGCGGGCCGGGGGGCGGCCTCCATCAGCTTCACGTGCACGATGCCGTCGCTGAACGGGCCGTCGCCGTCGATGGGGTGGCAGTACATCCGCGCCTTCAGCCCGGTGGGCAGATCCGCCGTCACCGCGCCGGCGTGCCGCCGGGCCAGTACCTCCGCGGCCTGGCCGATGAGCGCCGCCTGATCGGCGGGATCCAGGATCCGCCGGGCGTAGTCGTTCATCATCACCACGTCGTTGCCGATGGCCAGCACTATCCCGCCGGTCCGCCGGCAGGCCCGGACGTACTCCTCGAGCAGGTTGAACTCGCGTCCGCTGCTCCCGTTGAGCAGGGCCTGGGTGATCTGGTCGGCCGTGTTGTTGACCAGCGCGACCAGCAGCGGGTCGGCGTTCTTGCGCCAGCAGGTCAGGTCGATGACGCCGACCGTCTTGCCGGTGATCGGGTGGTGCACGGGCACCCCGGCGCAGGCCAGGCTCTCCAGCTTCTCGGCGTAGTGCTCGTGGCCGAAGACGTGCGTGGCGCGGCCGGCCTCCAGTGCGGTGCCGATCCCGTTGGTGCCGACCAGTTCTTCCGAGTAGCTGAAGCCCGGGGCGAGCTTGACGCCGTCCAGGTGCCGTTCGAGATCGTGATCGGCGGTCAGCCGGGACAGCACGAGCCCGCTGGCGTCGGTCAGGATGATGCTGATCGGCTGCCCGTCCAGCTGTTCGTGCAGATGCTTCAGTACCGGCTCGGCCTGCCGGGCCAGGGCGGTCTCGGGATCGGGATCGCGGGTGTACCGCAGATCGATCCGGTCGGCTCTGACGTGCCAGTCGCGTGACCGGCGCCAGGAGGACAGGATCGGTTCCCGTACTTCGTGCGGGCTGACCGGCTCGGCGGCGAGAAACCGCTCCCGTGCCTTGGCCAGCCGGCTGCCGCCGTTCCCGGCCTGCAGCGGCACTGCTGCGTGCACCATGGTGCCTCCCGGAACCGTGCGAACGACTGTCTCAGGCTGGAGGCTCAGCCTGCCGGTGCGGCGCATCCGGGTTTACGTGGCTGATACCAAGCTCAACGAATCGTTAAACATCTCAATCAGCTGCGATGTCTCAAGTTGAGACCCCCGAGCTAGCGAGACCGGCGTTGGCTCGTGCGGAGTCCCCATCCGCCACGTTCGGGGCGGACCCGGCAGCACCGCCTCAGCGCGCAACCCCGATCACGTTCATCGTTGATCATCCGCCAGGAGGCAGCCGTGGAGCCAGCGGAATCTACCCACGAGACCTTCAACCCGTGGAGCATCGTCAACCTGGTGTTCGAGCATCTGGCCCGGGAAGGCCTGCACCCGACCCTGGGTGCGGGCGGCGATCCGGGCGCCCCCGCCGCCGAGCTCCTCAAGTGCCTGGGGATCACTCCCGCCGCGGAGGGCAACCGGCACGTCGCCACCAAGGTCCAGGACCGGCTTGCCGAGCTCCGCGATGCCGTTTTCGGCGAGGGCTGAGGCAGCTGGGAACGCCGGGGAAACGCCGGGGAATGGTCAGCCCAGCCCCTGCCGTGGGTCCAAAGGCCCGGCAGGCCAGGTCCAGCCGGGGGACCAACGGCCCTGGCCATAACAAAGGTGTCTCATTTCGAGAGCTCAAGACCGTCGCTTCCAGGGTGTGATCCAGCACACGAGAACTTTTCGTGTGGGTGGACCGCGCACGGCCCGGGGACCGAGTGAACCGGGTCAGCGCCCACCCAGGGGCTGCGCGGGAGGGCAGCCGGAGCAGCTCGAGAGGAAAGGGGTGACGATGAGTCGCCAGAGTGTGGCAAAGGCCCACCAGAAGATCCAGGAACTGGCCTGGGAACCGCAGTACCACGAGCCGGTTTCGCAGTACGGCACGGACTACACGTTCCGCAAGGCTCAGAAGAAGGACCCGCTCAAGCAGGTCCTGCGGTCCTACTTCCCGATGGAGGAAGAAAAGGACCACCGGGTCTACGGTGCCCAGGACGGCGCGATCCGCGGCAACATGTTCCGCCAGGTGCAGGAGCGCTGGCTGGAGTGGCAGAAGCTGTTCCTGTCGATCATTCCGCTCCCGGAGATCTCGGCCGCCCGGGCGATGCCGCTGCTGTTCCGTACGGTTCCGAACCCGGAACTGCACAACGGCCAGGCGATCCAGATGATCGACGAGGTACGGCACTCGACGATCCAGCAGAACCTCAAGCGCCTGTACATGAACAACTACATCGACCCGGCCGGATTCAACTCCAGTCTCCGCGACTTCCAGAGTGACTACTGCGGGACGATCGGCCGCCAGTTCGCCGAGGGTTTCATCACCGGTGACGCCATCACCGCGGCGAGCATCTACCTGACCATCGTGGCCGAGACGGCGTTCACCAACACGCTGTTCGTCGCCATGCCCGCCGAAGCCGCCGCGAACGGCGACTACCTGCTGCCGACGGTGTTCCACTCGGTGCAGTCGGATGAGTCGCGGCACATCAGCAACGGTTACGCCACCCTGCTGATGGCGCTCTCGGATGAGAGCAACCACCAGCTGCTGGAGCGCGACCTGCGCTACGCGTGGTGGAACAACCACCGCGTGGTGGACGCGGCCATCGGCACGTTCATTGAGTACGGCACCAAGGACCGCCGCAAGGACCGTGAGTCCTACGCCGAGATGTGGCGCCGGTGGATCTACGACGACTACTACCGCAGCTATCTCCTGCCACTGGAGAAGTACGGCCTGGTCATCCCGCACGACCTCATCGAGGAAGCCTGGAACCAGATCTGGAACAAGGGCTACGTGCACGAGGTCGCGCAGTTCTTCGCCACCGGCTGGCTGGCGAACTACTGGCGGATCGACCCGATGACCGACGAGGACTTCGAGTGGTTCGAGTACAAGTACCCGGGCTGGTATGACAGGTACGGCAAGTGGTGGGAGAACTACAACCGCCTGTCGATCCCGAACGGTCACCACCCGATCGTGGCCGAGAACGTCGACTACGTGTACCCGCACCGCTGCTGGACCTGCATGGTCCCCTGTCTGGTCCGCGAGGACATGACCATGGCCGAGGTCGACGGGCAGTGGCGCACGTACTGTCACAAGGAATGCCAGTGGACCGATGAGACGGCGTTCCGCCCGACCTACCAGGGCCGTGAGACCCCGAACATGGGCCAGCTCATCGGCCACCGCGAGTGGGAAACCCTCTACCACGGCTGGAACTGGGCCGATGTGGTGAGCGACATGGGCTTCGTCCGCGACGACGGCAAGACCATGGTCGCCCAGCCGCACCTCGACCTGGACCCGAAGAAGATGTGGACGCTGGACCATCTGCGCCGCATGGGGCCGGTTCAGAGCCCGAACGTGCTGCTCAACGAGATGACGGACGAGCAGCGCCAGGCCTTCCGTGCCGACTACAACAAGCAGGGCCCGGCGGGCAGGCCGGCTCCCGCGGACGCCTGAGCGCCCAGGCAGGAGGGCCGGAGGTGACACTTCGGCCCTCCTGCCACCACGCAGCGCAGCATGAATCGTGAGGTGACCATGGGCGAGAAACACCTCGTTCGTTTCGAACCGGTCGGTATCGAGATCGAGGTCGACGAGGACCAGAACGTCCTTCGGGCCGCGGCCGAGCAGGGGATCATGCTCATGCACGGCTGCAAGGAGGGCCAGTGCTCTTCCTGCAAGTCGTTCATCCTGGAGGGCGACGACATCGAGCACGACCGGTACTCGACCTTCGCGCTGCCGGACTACGAAAAGGAGGAAGGCTACACCCTGCTGTGCCGGGCGCATGTCTATGAAGACGTCACGATCGAGCTGCTGAACTACGACGAGGACATGATCCGCTCCGGCCTGCCGATCCAGCAGGGCGTGGCGGAGGTGGTGGCCAACGAGCCGGTCACCCACGACATGCGGCATCTTGTCCTGAAGCTGATCGAGCCGGATGAGATCAAGTTCTTCCCCGGCCAGTACATGGACATCACGATTCCCGACACGGAGACGGTGCGGTCGTTCTCGATGGCCAACACCACGAGCCGCGACGGCGGAAAGCTTGAGTTCGTCATCAAGGTGTATCCGGACGGCAAGTTCTCGCACTTCCTGGATCAGAAGGTTGAAATAGGCGACCGGCTGGACCTGTCCGGGCCATTCGGCGTTTTCACCCTCCGCGAGGGCGACAACGACCTGGTCTTCGTGGGTGGCGGCGCCGGCATGGCACCCATCCTGTCCCTGCTCCGGTCCATGGCCGAGCGCGGTATTCAGCGCAAGGCCACGTTCTTCTACGGCGCCCGCGGCCAGCGGGACCTGTGCTTCGAGTCCGAACTGCGCGAGCTCGAGCAGAAACTGCCCAACTTCCGCTACCTCCCGGCGCTGTCCGAGCCGTCCGACGAGGACGGCTGGGACGGCGAGACCGGCCTGATCACGGACGTCGTCAAACGGCACGCCGCGGATCTGACCGGGGCCCACGCCTACGTGTGCGGGCCGCCGCCGATGGTGGAAGCCGCGGTGCCGCTGCTCGCGACGCTCGGCGTGGAAGAAAAGCGCGTCTACTACGACAAGTTCACGACCACCGGTGAACCCGAGCAATGACGCAGGTAACCCCGGAGCCTGAGCTGCGTTCTGAGCCAGACAGAGCGCCCTCTTCCGGTAGCGAATGAGCTGAACTGAAGAAAGAAGGACTCATGACTACTCCGCAAGAGCGCAGCGTACCCAAGCCTGTCTTCACCGACGCCGAGGCCGGGGCCAAGGTGTTCCCGGACTCCGACAACCGCAAGTTCACCTACTTCAACCCGGCCAAGCGCAAGCCGTCCCACTACGAGGACGTGACCGTCGAGGTCCAGCCGGACCCCCGGCACTACCTGTCCCAGGGCTGGCTGTACGGCTTCTCCGACGGCCGCGGCGGTTACCCGCTGGACTGGACGGTCCTCAAGGCCTGGGGCAGCGACCGGCCCGAGCCCGAGCGCTTCCCCGGTTCCGGCGGCAAGGGCTACGACTGGCCGGCGACCGGCTGGCACGAGTTCCGCGACCCGAACGAGGAGTGGGAGCTGACGTTCTACCGGTACAACTCCAACGTGGTGCGGCAGGTCAACCAGAACATCGACAACGCCCGCCAGTCCAAGGCGTTCGAGCAGTGGAACCGTAACTGGGTGCGCTTCGTCGAGCGCAACGTCGGCGCGTGGATGCATGTTGACCACGGCCTCGGCCTTTACCTGTACGCCAACGCCCAGCGGCGCGCGCCGACCAACATGCACAACAACGCGATCTCGGTGAACAGCATGCACCGGATCCGGGCCGCCCAGGACCTGGCGCTGTACAACCTGACGCTGACCGAGGAGATCCCCGGCTTCGACGGGGCCGCGCACCTCGAGGTGTGGAAGTCCGATCCGGCCTGGCAGGGCGTGCGGGAGGTCGCCGAGCAGCTCACCGCGATCGATGACTGGTGCGAGGCCATCTTCGCCTCCAACGTCGTCTTCGAGCCGCTGGTCGGCGAGCTGTTCCGCAGCCAGCTCGTGCAGCACGCCGCAGCCCGGAACGGCGACTTCGTGACCCCGACGATCGTCGGCGCGGCCGAGTATGACTTCGCCGAGCGCGACCTGCGCTACACGCGGGCCATGTTCGAGCTGCTCACCGACGACCGTGAGTTCGCCGACCACAACAAGCAGATCCTCCAGCAGTGGCTGTCGACCTGGGTGCCGCGCGCCATCGTCGCGGCCCGTACCCTGCAGCCGATCTGGTCGCAGCCGGACAACAAGCCGCCGCGCTTCGAGGACGGGCTGGACGCCGTCAAGAACCGTTTCGCCGCAATCGTGACCGACCTGCACCTGGACGTACCGAAGGAGCTGAGCCAGTGACCACGTTCAAAACCTCCGAGAGCCCGTACAAGTCCGACAACACGGCGTCGAACCGGGCCGGGGTTACCCTGATGAACAACCAGGTCGGCGCGGTCGTGGCGCAGGTCATGAAGGACAAGCCGAACGTCACCGTGACCTACCTTCCCTCCATGATCAGGGTTGACGCGGTAGGGCGAATGGACTTCGACTATGACGAGATCTCCGATGCGCTCGGCGAGGAGCCTGGCTTCTTCGACGCCGCGGAGTTCGAGGAGAACATGTCGACGCACTACGGCCGGATGGTCCACCTGGACGACCGGACGATCATGTT
>JBEKCN010000072.1:0-8835 GCA_050014855.1 Streptosporangiaceae bacterium
GGCCGTACATCTTCGGCCCGTTCGGCTTCGCTCCCCCTGCGCACCTGGTCCTGCACGACGCATCGGGAAAGTCCGCGGTCATCGAGTGGCGCAACGGCAAGATGACGGTCTTCGACAACCCGATCGGCGTAGCCTGCAACTCGCCGCACCTGGACTGGCACCTGACCAACCTGCAGAACTACATCAACCTCTCAGACCGGAATCCGGCGGCGATCACGATTGATGGGGTAAAACTCGGCGCCATGGGCCAGGGGCCGGGCATGCACGGGCTGCCCGGTGACTCCAGTTCCCCGTCCCGATTCGTCCGTGCCGCGGCCTTCGTGGCAAGCCTGCGTCCCGTGGGCACCGGAGCGGAGATGGAGGAAACGGCCCTGCATATCCTGAATAATTTTGACATCCCGCTGGGATTCATCCGGGAGAACGACGACCCGGCCAACGACGACCACACGCTCTGGTCGTCTATCGCCAACCTGACCCAGCCGCGCTACATCGTCCGCAGCTACGACAACCCGGTCCCGCAGCTCATCGAACTTGGCCACGTGGACTTTTCAGCCCCTGGGCCGCGCGAAACCGCGCTGCCGCACAACGCGTTCACGCCGCTGGCCGTCTAGCGGTGCCCGACGGCATGGTCAGCAAAGGAGCCAGCGCGAAAGTGCGCGTGCCCCCTTCTCGGTAGTATCCCGATTGCCCTGCCCGCGCGCCAGGGCGGCAGGTAGCACAGCGAAGCCCGGTGAGATGCCGGCACTGTCCCGCAACGGTGAAGCCCCCGGCAGGGGGATAAGTCCGGTCGCCTGAGCTGCCTGGCCACGACACCAGTCCTCGGACGAAGGGCAGCTCGTGAACTTGTTGCGTTTCCGCACGGCTCGCACGGACGTATCGGCTCGTGAATGGGGCCGCCTCGCCGCGATGTCCGGGTTCATCCTCGCGGTCAACGTCCTGGGCTGGGGCATCTACGTCCTGTACGTGATGCCCCACCATTTCGACTACCGGGGCGAGGACGGCAGCCGCGGCCTGGGTGTCGGGCTCGGGGTGGCCATCACCGCATGGTTCCTGGGGTTCCGGCACGCCTTCGACGCCGACCACATCTCCTGCATCGACAACACCACCCGCAAGCTGATGGCCGACGGCAAGCGCCCGCTGGGCACCGGTTTCTTCTTCTCCTTCGGCCACTCCACGATCGTGGTGGCCGTCGGCGTCGGGATCACGTTCGCCGCCCGGGCCGTCTTCGGCGCGATGGTGGACCCGAACTCGGCCTACGAGACCGCCGGCGGGGCGATCGGGACCCTGCTGTCCGCCAGCTTCCTGTACCTGATCGCCGTGCTGAACCTGATCGTGCTGGCCGGCATCTTCAAGGTCTTCCGGGAGATGCGCAACGGCACCTACGACGAGCAGGAGCTGGAGGCCCAGCTGCAGGCCCGCGGGCTGATGTACCGGTTCTTCGGCCGGTTCATGCGCTCGATCAACCACACCTGGCAGCTGTACTTCGTCGGCCTGGTCTTCGGCATCGGCTTCGACACCGCCACCGAGGTCGTGCTGCTCGCCGCCACCGCGTACGCCGCGATCCAGGGGCTGCCCTACTTCGCCGTGCTCGCGCTGCCGTTCCTGTTCTCCGGCGGCATGATGCTGTTCGACACCCTGGACGGCACCTTCATGAACTTCGCGTACGGCTGGGCCTTCGCCCGGCCGGTCCGCAAGGTCTACTACAACCTCGTCATCACCGGGCTGTCCATCGGCGCCGCGTTCATCATCGGCACCATCGAGATCCTCGGCATCCTCACCACCGAAGCCCACCTGCACGGCGGTTTCTGGGACATCATGGCCAACTTCAACATCAACGTCGCCGGCTTCTGCATCGCCGGCCTGTTCATCCTCGTCTGGGCCGTGGCGCTGGCCTACTGGAAGTGGGGCGACGTCGAGGCCCGATGGGCCTCCAGCGTCCCCGTCGCCCCGGTCCAGGGCTCCGGGCGATCCCGCGAGCAGTGACACCGGACGCGGCCGGCCACCGTCACCGGCACGACGACGACGACCATGACCATGACCACCGGCACGAGCATGACGGGCACCAAAGCCGGACCCCGCCGCGGGGCTGTTGATCACCGTCGCCGTCCTCGCGGTGCTGCGCGGCGCAGTCAGCGACATCTGCCGGCGGCTGATGGACGCCGTCGACCCGGGAGCAGGACCAGGAGATTACTCGGCCCGCGGGTGGTTGACTGGCGGTTTACTGGCGGCCATCGTGGTTGGCTGCTTGGGAGGCAAATGTGCGGCCCGGTTCGCCTGCTCGTGTGGTGCGTCGCCCGCTGGGCTGGGACTTCGCTCCGGTCGACGTCTTGCGGCTGGTTCGGTCGGATGCGCACCCGGTAGCGCTCATCGGGACCTGGGCCGGTGGCGCCGATGTGATCAGCTCTGAGCCTGCGCTGGTGCGCAGCCCGCCTCAGTCCCTCGCAGACGTGCTTGACTCGCCCTGCGGCCCGGGCGCCGGGGCCAGCGGCGGCGCGGGCGGCCAGGCCGGGCGTGCCCTGGCGCCGGGAGCTGATCTGGCCGGTCCCGCAGCGCCAGCCTTTGGCGGTGGCTGGATCGGCTACCTGGGCTTCGGGTTCAGCGGGGAGGTCCTGCCGGTGCCGCCCGCACCTGGCGGCACGAGGCGGCTGCCTGCGTGGTGGTTCGGCTACTACGACCATGTCCTGCGCCGCGACCAGTCGGACGGGGAATGGTGGTTCGAGGCGCTGTGGACGGCTGGCCGGGACGAGGTGCTGGAACGCCGGTTCGAGGACTTGTCCGCCCGGGCGCAGACCGCCGCGCCGCCGGCCCGGGGCTATTCCTGCGGGGACTTCGTGCTGGCGCCGCCGGCGGGCGAGCATAAAGCGGCGGTCGCCGCGGCGGTGGACTACATCCGGCGTGGCGATATCTTCCAGGCGAACATCTGCCTGCGGCTGGCGGCCGCCTTCGAGGGGGATCCGCTGGACGCGTTCTGCCGGGCGGCGGCCGTCCTGCGGCCGCCGTACGCCGCCTTCATGCGCATGCCGGGCGGGGCCGTGGCCAGCCTGTCACCCGAGCTGTTCCTGCGCAGGAACGGCAGGACCGTCTTGTCCCGGCCGGTCAAGGGCACGAACCGGCGGTCACCGCGCCAGCAGCAGGCCCGGATCCAGCGCGCCGAGCTGGAGCGCTCAGCCAAGAACCGCGCCGAGAACGTGATGATCGTGGACCTGATGCGCAACGACCTCAGCCGGGTCTGTACCGCGGGCAGCGTTCAGGTCCCGCGCCTGCTCGGCGCCGAGCCGCACCCGGGCCTCTGGCATCTGGTCTCCGATGTGCACGGAACGCTCACCGCGGCGGCCGGTGACGGCGACCTCATCCGCGCGGCCTTCCCGCCCGGATCGGTGACCGGTGCCCCGAAGGTGCGGGCCCTGGAGATCATCCATGAGCTCGAGGCGGTACCGCGGGAGATCTACACCGGCGCGGTGGGTTACCGCAGCCCCGTCGCGGGCCTCGAGCTGAACGTCGCCATCCGCACGTTCGAGTTTCATGCGGGACGGGTGTGGCTGGGCAGCGGCGGCGGCATCGTGGCGGACTCGTCCGCCGATGAAGAGTACCGGGAGTGCCTCCTCAAGGCGGGCCCGCTGATCCGCGCCATCGGCGGCCGCCTCGCCCGCGAGCGCGGCTTGCCCGCAGCGGGAGCCCGGGCCGGCGGTAGCGTCATGTCCAGGCCGTCCCTGCAGCCGCGGCCCGCCACCGGAGTGTTCACGTCGCTGCTGGTCACCAACGGGGACACCCGCGGCCTAGCGGACCATGTCGCCCGGCTGGAGGCCAGCGCCCGGCAGCTGTTCGGCAAGGGCCTGCCAGGGGCCTTCCGGGACGACCTGGCGGCTCAGCTCACCGCGAACCCGTCCGGGCGGCTGCGGATCACCCTGCGGCCAGCCGGCGGGCCGCTCCGTGTCCTCGTCGAGGTCGTGCCGCTGGATCAGCCGACCGCGGAGGTGGGCTTGCGGCCGGCGGTGATCCGGGGCGGCCTCGGCCCGCACAAGTGGCTCGACCGGCGGCTGCTCGCCGGCATGGCCCGCTCGATGGCCCTGCAGCCCGGCGAGCAGTTGCTGATCGAGGACGCTGACGGCGACGTGCTGGAAACCGACCGGGCGAACGTCTTCGCCGTGATCAACGGGGTGCTGCACACCCCGCCCGCAGACGGACGGCTGCTGCCGGGCGTGACCAGGGATGCCCTGCTGCGCGCGGCCAGCATCGAGGGCCTGGGCGTCAGCGTGACACCGCTGAGCAGGGCACGGCTGCACGCCGCCAGCGAGGTGTTCGTCACCAACGCCGTCCACGGCGTCCGGCCTGTCCGGTCGATGGCCGGCAGCCCCGCGGCCTGGCCTGCGGGCCCGGTCGCCGCGCGGATGGCAGTGTCCCTCGCCAGGCAGCTGCCCAGCCGCCGCCACACCCGCACCGCCGGCCATGCGGGCCGCCCCCGGCCCGCATGGCAGCCGGGAAGACGGCAGAATCGCGGCGGTCCGGTCACGGTCCTGATCGACAACTACGACTCCTTCACCTACAACCTCGAGCACATGCTCACCGCCAGCGGCTGCCGCGTGGAAGTCGTGCGCAATGACGAGGTGTCAGCCCAGCAGGTCGCCTCGTTCCGCCCGGCCGGCGTGGTGATCTCCCCGGGACCGTGCACCCCCGCTGAGGCCGGGATCAGCGTGGACGTGGTGCGGGCCTGCAGCGGCCACGCGCCGCTGCTGGGCGTCTGCCTCGGACACCAGGCCATCGCGACCGCATTCGGGGCCAGGATCGTTCCCGCGCCCCGCCCCGTGCACGGCCAGACGTCAGCGATCACCCACGACGGCCGCGGCTTCCTGGCCGGCCTGCCGCAGCCATTCGAGGCGGCCCGCTACCACTCGCTGATGGTCGACCAGGGCACGCTGCCTGCCTTCCTGCTGGTCACTGCCACGGCCAGCGGGCGGATCCCGATGGCATTGCGTCACTCCGCCCAGTCAACCGAAGGAGTTCAGTTCCACCCCGAGTCGATCCTCACCACCTGCGGCGAGACAATCATCCGCAACTTCACCCGGGCCATCCGGGACAAAACGGGCTTCGGTCAGTGAAGGGTTCCCGCTCACTGGCCGCCACCCGGGAAAGCCCCATATGCGTGGTACCGTGACAGCCGCCGGGCCCATGCGCGTGGCGCAGCGGGTGCCGGCAGCGCGTCAGGTAGCGAAGCCGGTGACGCCCGCCACGGCGGGCCATTCCGGCGCTGTCCCGCAACTGTGACGGTTCGTACACCGGACCCAAGCCAGGCCGACTTCTGCCGCGTCCGACGATATCGACCCTCGTGGGAAGGGTGATCCGTCTCGGCAGGCAAGCGCTCGAGCTGGCGGCCGACGGTCTCGCCTTCCTTCCCGGCCCGGGAGGAAGTGGCACACCATGAACAGAACCGGCTGGATGCTCGTCGCGGTCGCGGCGGCGGCGTTGCTGGCCGGCTGCAGCTCAGCTAGCAGCCCCCCAGCTACCAGCAGCTCAGCTACGCCCAGCGCGGCAGCGTCATTCCCGGTAGCGCTGAAGGCGGCGAACGGCCCGGTCACGATCAAGGCCAAGCCCGGCCGGATCGTCTCGCTGTCGCCCACGGCGACCGAGGACCTCTACGCGGACGGCGCCGGGCCGCAGGTCGTGGCCGTCGACGATGACTCGGACTACCCAGCGAACGCGCCGATCACCAAGCTGAGCGGGCTGACCCCGAACCTGGAGGCGATCGCGAAGTACAAACCCGCCCTGGTCATCGCCGCCCAGAACTCGAACGGGCTTGTCTCGGGGCTCGGCAAGCTCGGCGTACCGGTGCTGATCGAGCCGGCCGCCGCCACCCTGAACGACGCCTATGACCAGATCGTGCAGATCGGCCAGGCCACCGGCCACGCCCAGCAGGCCGGCCGGACCGTGGCCACGATGAAAAGCGAGATCGCCGCGGACGTCAAGCAGGCCGGCTCGTCCCATAAAGACCTGACCTACTACTGGGAGCTGAGTAACAATCCGTACTACTCGGTCACCTCTTCGACGTTCATCGGGCAGATCGTCAGCCTGTTCGGCCTGAAGAACATCGCCGACGCCGCCAACAAGGCCGCCGATGGCGGCTATCCGGAGCTGTCTGAGGAGTACATCGTCACCGCCAGGCCCCAGATCATCTTCCTGGCGGACAACCAGCCCGCTGACGGCGGCCAGTCCCCGGCGATCGTCGCCGCCCGGCCGGGCTGGTCGGCAATCCCGGGCGTGAAGGACCACGAGATCATCGCGCTCAACGACGACATCGCCTCCCGCTGGGGGCCGCGCCTGCCGCAACTCGTCGCGCAGATCGCGCAGTCTGTCGAGAAGGCGCCCGGTTCGTGAGGCCGCCCGGGTGAACACGAGGTAGCGCGGTGAACGTGAGGTGGCTTCGCGCCGCGCGTCCCTACGGCATCGCGGTGGCCTTCCTGGCCGCCGCGATGCTCGTCAGCGCCCTGGTCGGGTCCGCGGACCTCAACCCGCTGGCGACCATCAGCGCGCTGCTCGACCGCCTCCCGTTCATCCGCCTGCCGGGCAGCATGAACCCGCTGGACCGGGCCGTGCTGTTCGAGATCCGGCTGCCGCGCATCGTCTTGTGCGCGCTGGTCGGCGGGCTGCTGTCGATCGCCGGGGCGGGGTACCAGGGGGTGTTCCGTAACCCGCTGGTGGACTCCGGGATGCTCGGCGCATCCGCGGGCGCGGGGCTTGGCGCGACGCTCGCGATCGTGTACCTGGGTGGCGCGGGCCCCTCGGCGGTGCCGGTCGCGGCGTTCGCCGGATCTGTGGGCGGGGTAGCGGTCGCCTACCTGACCGGCGCCGCGGGCGGCCGGGGCACCGCGACGCTGCTGCTGGCCGGCGTTGCGGTCGGGATGTTCCTCACCGCGCTGCAGACCTTCGTGCTGCAGCGCTCGGCCCAGGACCTGCAGGCGGTCTACTCGTGGCTGCTGGGTTCGCTGTCCGGGGCGACCTGGCAGCAGTGCGCGGAGATCCTGCCGTACTCGGCGGTCAGCATCACGGTCGTGCTGCTGCACGGCCGCCACCTGGACGTGCTCAGCGTGGGCGACGAAGAGGCCCGCGCGCTCGGCATGCACCCGGGGCGGGTCCGGCTGATCGTGGTGGCCGCCTGCGCGCTGGCCGCGGCCAGCGCCGTGGCCGTCAGCGGTTTGATCGGCTTCGTCGGGATCATCGTGCCGCATGTGGTCCGCCGCCTGGCCGGCACCTCCTACCGGCTGGTCCTCCCGCTGTCGCTGCTGGCTGGCGCGGGCTTCCTGGTGCTGGCCGACACGCTGGCCCGCACCGTGCTGTCCCCCGCGGAGCTGCCGATCGGCGTGGTCACCGCGCTGATCGGCTCGCCGGTATTCATCTGGATCCTGCACACCACCCGGGCCGTGCGCACATGAACGCGAGGCGCACATGAACGCGATCGTGGTGCACCGCCTGCAGGTGGACCTGGACCGCACGCCCATCTTGCGCGAGGTGTCCTGCGCGGTCGGCTCGGGAAGCTGGCTGGCCCTGCTCGGGCCGAACGGCTCGGGCAAGACCACCCTGCTGCGCGCCGTCGCCGGGCTCATTCCCTACCGCGGCACCGTCACGCTCGGCGGCCCGGCGGCCGACGCCGGATCACTGCGGCCCCGCGAGCGAGCGCGGCTGATCGCCTACGTGCCGCAGATCCCCACGCTGCCGCCAGACATGACGGTGACCGAGTACGTGCTGCTCGGCCGCACCCCGCACCTGAGCTACCTGGCCGGGCCCGGCCGCGCCGATCGCGACGCGGCCGCCAGGGCGGCCGGCCTGCTCGACGTCACGCGTTTCGGGGAACGGCGCCTGGCCACCCTGTCCGGCGGCGAGCGCCAGCGCGTCGTGCTCGCCCGCGCCCTGGCCCAGGAACCCAAAATCCTGCTCCTCGACGAGCCCACCTCGGCGCTGGACATCGGCCATCAGCAGGACGTCCTCGACCTCGTCGACGCCCTGCGCCGCAGCACCGGCCTGACCGTGGTCACCACGCTGCACGACCTGACGGCCGCGGGCCAGTACGCGGACGAGCTCGTCCTGCTGAACCGGGGGCGCGTCGAGGCGGCCGGTGTTGCGACCGCCGTGCTCACCGAGGGCCGGATCGCCCAGGTCTACGCCGCGCGGGTCACGGTGCGCACCGATGCCGCCGGGAACACGGTCGTCACCCCTGTCCGCGCGACCCCCAGTTGACCGATCCGCAGCCTGGATGGTTACTTTTGCAACCTTGACATCCTCCCCACGGCTGAAGCCGGGAGATTCCACGGAGCGGTTTACGGCTAGGCGAACCATAGCTTACCCGCCGTTACGGGCTAACCCCACGGCTGAAGCCGGGGGCTTGCGCCCTGCAAGGCCTCTGGTCAAGTCGCCATCGATGATCACTGATTCATGACGAACGGTGTCGTGCTTTGAGACGTGCTTTGCTTGCCTGCCGAACGTGCCGGTGATCGTGCCGTCGACGGTGAGCGGGTGTGCCAGGCCAGCGCGGCCGCCGGCAGCGGGATCATTCATTTACCGGCTAGTCCGCCGGTGGCACCCTGCTGGCGTAGTCGAGGGCGCCAGCGTAGACGGCGGCATGCACGGCGCGGGCGATCCTGCCTCCCCACAGCGACCGTGGCCCGGCGAAGTCCTCGCCCGGCGCACCGGCGGGGGCGGCGACGCACACAGCATCCGACGCGGTCCCGGTGCAGGCGAATCCCGCGTCGAGGACGGCCTGGGTCTTGGCCTCGGTCGCGGTGACAACGGCGTTGACGAATGCCGCATCGCGGAGCGGAACCGGGACCGAGACGACGATATTGATCG
>JBEKCN010000073.1:0-8785 GCA_050014855.1 Streptosporangiaceae bacterium
TCCGGTGGCGGCAGCGTGTCACCCGGCTTGGCCTGATGGCTGGCCGTGTCCAGGCCGGACACGGTGAGCACGGCACTGGCCACCGAGGCCGGGGCGCTGGCCGTCTCCGCCGGTGCCCGGTCGGTCCGCTTGTCCGGGCCCTTGAAGTTCTGGAAGGTCACGCTGAACGCCTTGGCCGCGGCGCTGACCGAGCCGCTCACCGCGACATACCCGTCGACGCTGTCGTTGACCGAGGTCACCGTGAGCCCGTCGCCGGTTAGCCAGGCCTTCACCGCGGCGATCTGCGCGCTCGTCGGCCCGAACTCCGCCTCTACCTGAGCCGCGCTCAGGTAGTGGCCGTAGTCGGCGCTGCTGGGCGTGGAAACGGCGGTCGCGTAAGCGGCCAGGCCGGCCGCGTTCTGCCCGGCCAGGTAGACGCGGGCGTTGACCGTGCCGGTGGTGACGGGCGCGGCAGAGACCCGCGCGGACGAGCTGGCCCAGGCCGGATGCGTGTCCCGGATCGCCGATCGCGGGGTCGCCTGGCCCGGCGACGCGGCGGCGAGGGCACCCGCGCACAGTGCGGCCGCGGCACCCGTTGTCACGACGGCCTTGAGCCGTTTGTGTACCAGTGGCATAGAGGGACCATTCCTCTTGAGGGTGTATGAGAGGTCTTGTCGCTAGGTGTACCTTGGAGGCCCAGAAGCGTCAGCGCAAGGGGTTACCTGCACTTTCGTGCGGGCGATGTTGTTCTGTTATCTTCACCCGTGGCTGGGCGGAAATACCGCTTTAGCCGCCCGGCCTGGGCCGGTTCGGCTGACGGAAACCAGACCCGCAACCGGACCAGGCTGCGCCTGCGGACCAGGTCGGCGATAGCGTGACTGGCATGGCACTCGCGCTGGCCGCCGCTTCCCACGGTGGATATCACGGCCCGCCGGAGCTGACCGCGGTACGCGCGTTCACGGAGTGGACCTTCGATCCCTGGATGCTGGCTCTCGTCGTGCTGCTCGGCGGCTGCTATCTGGCCGGGGTGCGGCGCCTGCGCCGGCAGGGGCAGCCCTGGTCGCGGTGGCGCGCGGTCAACTTCGGGGCCGGGCTCGGCATCGTGGTCATCGCGACCATGTCGGCGTTTGGGACCTACTTCGCGATCCTTTTCTACATGCGGGCGTTCCAGACCATCCTGCTGCTCCTGCTGGCGCCGCTGTTCCTCGCCCTCGGGCGGCCGCTGACCCTGGCCATCGCGGCATTCCCGCGGGCCGGCCAGCGGCTCGAACGGGTCATCCGCGCACCGCTGGCCCGGGTCGTGACGTTCCCCGCCATCACCACGCTGGCCCTGGTCGCCGTCCCGTTCGTCATGTACTTCACCACCTGGTATACGGCGGCGTTCCACAGCGACGCCGTCCGGGAGATCACTTGCCTGGCCCTGATGGCCCCGGGGTTCGTGTTCTTCTGGACGCTCCTGCGGGTCGACCCGGTGCCGAAGGTTTACTCGTACGGGGTGTCCCTCTGGATCACGGCGTTCGAGGTGGTCGGCGACGCCTTCCTGGGCTTGGCCGTAATCGCAAACCAGAACCTCATCGGCGCGGCCTACTATCACGCGCTGGCCCGCCCCTGGGGCCCGAGCCTGCAGACGGACCAGATCCTGGGTGGCGGCACGCTGTGGATCTTCGGCGATCTGGTCGGACTGCCGTTCCTGGTGGCCCAGCTCATCCAGTGGATGCGGGAGGACGAGGCGGAGGCGGCCGTCATCGACGCCGAGCTGGACGCGCGGGACGCCGAGCAGGCGAAGGTCCGAAGCTCGGGGTCCCAAAGCCCTGATGCGCACAGCGCTGCGGCTCAGCCCGAGGCGCCCGCTGATCCCGAACGGCCCTGGTGGGAGGACGACCCCCGGTTCAGCGACCGCTTCCGGCAGGTCTGAGACTCAAATGGCCGCACCTCGAATTAAATCCCGGGGGTGTTTCGCGGTGCCCGCAACGTGGCAAATTTGACTCGTGGCACAGATAAACGCCGCGGTCGACGCCCTTGTGGGTGACTGGCTCTTCCTGCCAGATGTCGCCGCCCGTCTCAGCATCCCCGTCGGCCGTGTGAAGCAACTCCTCCGCGACAGGAAATTGCTGGCGGTGATGCGCCCCGATGGCACGCTCGCCGTTCCCGCGGCGTTCATCGACGGCCCCCAGATCGTCAAGGGCCTGCAGGGGACGCTGACGCTCCTCCGCGACTGCGGGTTCGACGAAGTCGAGGCGCTGCACTGGCTGTTCACCGAGGACGACACGCTGCCCGGCACGCCGATCGAGGCGATCTGCCGGCGCCGCGGCACCGAGGTCAACCGCCGGGCCCAGGCGCTCGCGTTCTAGCTGGGCGCCAGTACGCCTGTCCACGGGCGGGTCGGCCACCGCTCCCGTTCTGGTAGGACGGGAACGTGACGCAGACCAGCCCGGGTGCTACTGATCCGCTCCCGGCTGGCTCAAAGCTCGCTCGCACCGGCCACGGCCCCGCCGGGAAACGGTCGGGCGGCCGCGCACGCGACAACGTGCCAGCGCAGTGGCGGCCGGTGGCCCGGGTCGCGGTCGACATCCCGCTGGCGCATCTCGACCGGCCGTTCGACTATCTCGTTCCTGAACGAGCCGCTGCGGGAGCAGTACCCGGATGCCGGGTCCGGGTGCGGTTCGCCGGCCAGCTCGCCGACGGGTTCGTGCTCGACCGGGCCGATCGCAGTGACCATCCCGGGCGGCTGTCCTACCTGGAGCGCGTGGTGTCCCCGGAGCCCGTGCTCACCCCGGAGATCGCGGGGCTGGCCCGCGCGGTCGCGGACCGGTACGCCGGCACCCTCGCCGATGTGCTCCGGCTGGCCGTCCCGCCGCGGCACGCGGGCACGGAGGCCAATCCGTCGCCGCCGGCCGCGGCCGGTCCGGACGGGCCCGCGGCCGGGTCCTGGGCGCGGTACCCGGCGGGGGAGACGTTCCTGGCCGCGCTGGCCGCGGGCCGTGGGGCCAGGGCCGCCTGGTCGGCGCTGCCCGGGCCGGAATGGCCGGCCGAGATCGCGGTCGCCGCCGCAGCGACCGCGGCGGCGGGCCAGGGGACCGTCATCGTGGTCCCTGACGTCAAGGACCTGGCCCGGGTGGACGCGGCCCTGACCGCCCAGCTGGGCCCCGGCCAGCACGTGTGCCTCACCGCTGACCTCGGCCCGGCGGAACGCTACCGGCGCTGGCTGTCCGTGCTGCGCGGCTCGGTCCGGATCTCGGCCGGCACCCGCGCCGCCATGTTCGCCCCGGTCCGTGACCTGGGCCTGGTGGTGCTCTGGGACGACGGTGACGACCTGCTGGCTGAGCGCCGCGCCCCCTACCCGCACGCCCGTGAGGTGCTGGCGCTGCGTGCCCACCGGCAGGGTGCCGCCGCCCTGATCGGCGGTTTCGCCCGGACCACGGAGGTCACCCAGCTGGTCGCGGCGGGCTGGGCCCGGCCGCTGGCCGGCGACCGGGGCGCGCTGCGCGCGGCCGCCCCCCGGGTGCGGCCCGCGGCCGACGCCGCCGAGCTGGCCCGGGACGGGGCGGCGCTGAGCGCGCGGCTGCCCAGCCTGGCCCTCCGCACCGCGCGGACGGCGCTGGCGCACGGCCCGGTGCTCGTCCAGGTACCACGGCGCGGCTACCTCGCGGCCATCGCCTGCGGCCGCTGCCGAACCCAGGCCCGCTGCGCGGTTTGTGCCGGCCAGTTGGAGATCGCCGGCTCCCGGCAGACCCCCCAGTGCCGCTGGTGCGGCGCGGTCGCGGCCGGCTGGAGCTGCCCGCGCTGCGGTTTCACCGAGGTTCGCGCGATCGTTACCGGGGCGGCCCGGACGGCCGAGGAGCTCGGCCGGGCCTTCCCCGCCACCCCGGTTCGCTTCTCTGGCGGGCAGCACGTCATCGCCGCGGTGCCGGGCGACCCGGCCGTGGTGGTGGCCACGCCGGGCGCCGAGCCGGTCGCCGCCTGCGGGTATGCGGCCGCCCTGCTGCTGGATGGCTGGGCGCTGCTGGGGCGGCCGAGCCTGCGGGCGGGGGAGGAGACGCTGCGCAAGTGGCTCAACGCGGCCGCGCTCGTGCGTCCCGCCGGGAACGTGATCGTGCACGCGGATGCGGGCCTGCCGGCCGTCCAGGCCCTGATCCGCTGGGACCCGGCGGGCTTCGCCGAGCGGGAACTCGACGAGCGCGAGCAGCTGGCGTTTCCGCCCGCGGTCCGGATGGCGGCCGTCTCCGGTCCCGCCGCCGCCGTCGAGGAACTTCTCGGCGCGTGCGGCCTGCCGGCGGCGGCCGAGGTGCTGGGGCCCATTCCCGACCCCGAGGCCGACACCGAGGCCGGCCCCGGGTCCGGCAGCGAGGCCAGCGACGCGGCCCCGGCCATGCTGATCGAGGACGTCAGCAGCCTCCCGGTGCGCGCCCTGATCCGGGTCCCGCGGGCCGAGGGCTCGGCGCTGGCCAAGGCGCTGCAGTCGGCGCAGGCCACCCGCAGCCCGCGCAAGGATCACGGCTCCGTGCGGGTTCAGCTCGACCCCGCGGAGCTCATCTGACGCCGGCGGTGCCGGAGCGCGGGGAAACCCGCGTCCGCAGCGTCGTGGCCCCGAGCATGCTGATCCAGGTCGTAAGGTGCTTGCGTGGCAACCTCGCATGAGAGCCTGCCGGCCCGGGCGCGCAGCTCGGGCAGCCTCACCCGGCTGCCCCCTGTCCGCCTGCCGTCCCGCGAGGAACTGACGGCCGCGGCCCGGGTGGCCCCGCTGCTGCGGGTCGCCCGGGACCTGGCGGCCTGGGCGGGGAGCGCCCAGGCGGTCGGCGCCGGTGGTGAGCTCACCGAGGCCGGGGCCGCCGCGGCGGTGGCCGCCCTCGACCTGTCCGCCGAGGAGGTCCGCGCCGCGTGGGCCGTGGCCACCGGGACGGGCATGCTGACGGTATCGGGGAAGCATGCGGGCCCCGGCAAGCGGTTCGACGTGCTGACCTCCGGCCGCCCCGACGAGGCGCTGGACATGTGGTGCGAGGCGCTGCAGGCCATACTCGCGCAGGAGAGCCTGGACGGGCTGGCGACCGCGCTCTACACGGCCGGCCGCCCGGTGCGGCTCGACGCGCTTTTCGAGGCCTATGCCGCCGCCGTCGGCGCGCTGACCGGCGGCGCCGATGACGACACCAGCGGTGCCAACGAGCCTGCGGCAGGCGCCGCCGCCCAGGAGGCCGCCCCGGCGTTCGCGCCCGGGCTGGAACCAGGCCTGGAGCTGCTCGCCGACCTCGGCGTCGTCGAGCTGGGCGAGGACGAGGACGAGGACGAAGCCGGGCTCACCGTGACCCTGTCGCCGATCGGCATGTGGGCGGTCCGGGATCGGCTCCAGGCCCGCGGCTGGCGGGTGCCCGTGCTGGGCGGCAGCGCCGACGGCGGGGCCGCGGCGGTGCTGGCCGTGCTAGCCGATTACGACGCCGAGGACGGCGAGGCGGAGATCGCGGCGTGGCTGGGGCGGCGCAGCCCGGAACGAGCCGCCGAAGAACTGACCGAGGCGGCCAGCCGGGGATCGCCGGGCCTGCGCGGGGCGGCGTTCGCGGTGATGGACCGGGTCGGGGCCGCGGCGGTGCCTGCCGTGCGCCGGGCCCTGGCCAGCCCCGTGCTGCGCCCGCACGCAGCGGTCTGGCTGCGCGAGCACGGCGAGGAGGTCAGCCTCAGCCGCGAGGACAGCGCCTGGCTCCTGGTCGACCTCGGAGCCGGCCTGCTGGAGGAGGCCGCCCCTGAGGACGTGGTCGCCGAACTGCTGCCCGACCTGCCGCCGGACGCCCAGGCGGAGCTGGTGGCCGGGCTGTGGCGGGTGGATCACCCGGCCGTGACCGAACTGCTCACCACGCTGAGCAATCACCATCCGGAACCGGACGTGGCCAAGGCGGCACGCAAAGCCGCGTTCAAGGCCCGATCCCGGCTGTGAGCGCGGCGCGTGCCGCAGTCCGGGAGATGACGCCCGATCGCGGCCGTGAGTCCCGGTCCGCGCCATAGACTGGGAGATCAAGCGAGGGAACGCCCGCCGCGGGCGTAAGCGACGCCCGTCATGGGCCGGGAGGGTCTTTTCCGTGAGCGTGAAGCCGATCCGCCTGTTCGGCGATCCGGTGCTGCGAACCGCCGCCGATCCCGTCCGCGACTTCGACGCCGAGCTGCGCAAGCTGGTCAAGGACCTGACCGATACCATGATGGACGCGCCCGGCGCGGGCCTGGCTGCGCCGCAGATCGGCGTGGGACTGCGGGTCTTCACCTACTTCGTGGACGACGAGCTCGGGCACCTGATCAACCCGACGCTGGACCTGTCCGAGGAACAGGACACCGACGACGAGGGCTGCCTGTCCTTCCCCGGGCTGTCTTTCCCGACCAAGCGGGCCTGGGGCACGGTGGCCAAGGGGTTCAACATGTACGGTGACCCGGTGACCCTGGAGGGCACCGAGCGGATGGCGCGCTGCTTCCAGCACGAGACCGACCACCTGGACGGCGTGCTGTTCATCGACCGGCTCGACCCCGAGCAGAAGAAGCTGGCCATGCGGGCGATCCGGGAAGCGGAATGGTCCGGGGTCGCCATGCCCGAGGTCAAGGCCTCCCCGCACGCCACGTTCGGCAAAGCGTTCTGAGCCAGAGCCCATGCGCTTTCAACGTCCCCGGCGACCGTCCCCGCCCTGCTGCGCGGCTGGCTTTACTCGGCGCCCGCCCGACCGCCCGGCGCCGCTGCGTCCCGCGCCGGCCGGTATTGGTCCGCCGCGCGCGGCGGGGACGGCCCGCTGATGCGGCTCGTGTTCGCCGGGACGCCCGACGCGGCGATCCCGGCCCTGGAAGCGGTCCTGGCCTCGCGGCACGAGGTTGCCGCCGTCGTGACCCGGCCGGACGCGCCCGCCGGGCGGGGCCGCCACCTGGAGCCCAGCCCGGTCGCGCGGCTGGCCCGCGACGCCGGTCTTGAGGTGCTGACCCCGGTGAAGGTGCGGGACCCGGAGTTCCTGGACCGGCTGCGCGCGATCGGCCCGGACTGCTGCCCGGTCACCGCGTACGGGGCGCTGCTCCCGCAGCCCGCGCTGGACATCCCGCCCCAGGGCTGGGTCAACCTGCATTTCTCGGTGCTGCCCGCCTGGCGCGGTGCCGCTCCGGTGCAGCATGCCCTGCTGCACGGTGATGACGTGACCGGCGCGACCACGTTCCGTATCGTCAAGGAGCTGGATGCCGGCCCGGTCTTCGGCGTCCTCACCGAGCCGGTGGGTCCCCGGGACACGGCCGGTGACCTGCTGGCCCGGCTGGCCCTCTCCGGCGCGAAGCTGCTCGTGGACACCCTGGACGGGATCGAGTCGGGGGAGATCCAGGCCGTGCCGCAGCCGGCGGAGGGCGTCAGCCTCGCCCCGAAGATCAATCCTGACGACGCCCGCGTCGACTGGGCCCGGCCCGCCGTGGCCATCGACCGGCTCATCCGGGCGTGCACCCCGGAGCCCGGCGCGTGGACCGAGTTCGCCGGCGCCCGGCTGAAGCTAGGCCCGGTGGAGCTCCAGCCAGGTGCCGGGACGGCCGGCCCTGCGCCCGGCGAACTCCACGTCACCCGCGACTCCGTGCTGGCCGGTACGGCCACCGAGCCGGTCCGGCTCGGGCTGGTGCAGCCGCCCGGCAAGCGGGCCATGCCGGCCGCGGACTGGGCCCGCGGCCTGCACCAGGCCGCGCTGAAGCTCGGCTGATATGGCTAGCTCACCCAGCCGCAGAACGCGTTCCGGGCGGGACCGAAGCTCGCGCGGTGGGCCCGGACGGCCCAGAAACGCCGGCCGCCGGGCCACCCGCGCCGATCCCGCCCGGCGGGTGGCCTACGACGTGCTGTGGGCCGTGGACCAGCGGGACGCCTACGCCAACCTGCTGCTGCCGGCCCTGCTGCGCGAGCGGGGCATCGAGGGCCGTGACGCCGCCCTGGCCACCGAACTGACCTACGGCACGCTGCGCGGGCTGCAGACCTACGACGCGATCCTGAACCAGTGCAGCGACCGCTCACCCGGTGACATCGATCCGCCGGTCCGCGAGGTACTGCGGCTGGGCACCCACCAGCTGCTGGCCACCCGGGTGGCCAGCCACGCCGCGGTCGCCACGTCCGTGGACCTGGCCAAGGATGTGGCGGGCATGCGCCCCGCCGGGTTCGTCAACGCGGTACTGCGCCGCGTCAGCACCCGGACCCAGGCCGAATGGCTCGAGATCATCGCCCCCGATCGGGCCACCGACCCGATCGGCTACCTGGCCGCGACCTGCAGCTACCCTCGCTGGATCGTGGAGGCGTTCCGCGCCGCGCTCGGTGAGGAGTCGGCTGGCGGCCTGCCGGAAACCGGGGCTGCCCTGGCCGCCGGCAACGTCCGGCCCCGGATCACCCTCGCCGCCATCGGCGGCCTGGCCGACCCGAAGGAGCTCATCGGCGAGGGCCCGGCCGAACCGGCGGAGCCCGCGCGCTGGTCCCCGTTCGGCGTCATCCTGCATGGCGGCGACCCCTCGGCGATACCGGCGGTGGCCGAGGGCCGCGCCTTCGTCCAGGACGAGGCCAGCCAGCTCGCCGCCCTGGCCCTGGCCCACGCCCCGCTGGCCGGCCCGGCGGTGACGGCGCCCGGGTCCTCTCCTGGCCCGTGGCTCGATCTGTGCGCCGGCCCGGGCGGCAAGTCGGCCGTGCTCGCGGCCGTCGCCCGCAGCAGCGCGCCCCGCGACACCCCAGCGGGCCCACTGGCCCCCGCGGAGGTCCATCTGGTCGCCTCCGACGTGCGGCCGCACCGCGCCGAACTGACCCGGGCACACCTGCGCCACCTGCCGGGCGCTGCCGTGG
>JBEKCN010000074.1:0-8771 GCA_050014855.1 Streptosporangiaceae bacterium
CTACGAGCAGCTGCGGCAGCGTAACCCGGCGCCGTATGAGTTCATGTTCAACCTGGGGGAGGGGGAGTACCTGGTCGGCGCGTCCCCCGAGATGTACGTCCGGGTCACCGGCGACCGGGTCGAGACCTGCCCGATCTCCGGCACGATCGCCCGCGGTGCGGGACCGCTGGAGGACGCGGAGAACATCCGGACCCTGCTCGACTCGCCAAAGGAGGAGTCCGAGCTCACCATGTGCACCGACGTCGACCGCAACGACAAGTCACGGGTCTGCGTGCCCGGCAGCGTCCAGGTCATCGGGCGGCGCCAGATCGAGATGTACAGCCGGGTCATCCACACCGTCGACCACGTGGAGGGCAGGCTGCGGCCGGGATTCGACGCGCTCGACGCGTTCCTGACCCACATGTGGGCGGTGACGGTGACCGGGGCCCCGAAGACCTGGGCGATGCAGTTCATCGAGGACCACGAGGTCACCCCGCGGCGCTGGTACGGTGGCGCGGTCGGGGCGATCGGCTTCGACGGCGGCATGAACACCGGCCTGACCCTGCGCACCGCGCACATCCGGGACGGGATCGCCGCGGTGCGGGCCGGCGCGACGCTGCTGTTCGATTCCGACCCGGACGCCGAAGAGCGCGAGACGCAGATCAAGGCGCGGGCGCTGATCGAAACCCTCAAAGATGCTGAACAGGCCGCGGCGCCCCTGGTCACCGCGTCCCAGGCCGGCGCCGGGGCTCTCCCCGCCGATGGTGCCGCCGGGCCGGAGCTGCCCGGCGCCGGGCTGCGCGTCCTGCTGGTGGATCACCAGGACTCGTTCGTGCACACGCTGGCCGATTACTTCCGTCAGCAGGGCGCCGAGGTGACCACGCTGCGGGCCGGGTTCCCGCCCGCGGAACTGGACTCCTACGCTCCCGACCTGGTGGTGCTGTCGCCCGGTCCCGGCCGGCCCGAAGACTTCGCCTGCGACGACCTGCTCCGCGAACTCGACGACCGGGGGCTGCCCGTGTTCGGCGTGTGCCTGGGGCTGCAGGCCATGGTCGAGCACGCGGGCGGCGAGCTGTCCCTGCTGGCCGAGCCCGCGCACGGCAAGCCGGGCGTGGTCCGGGTCAAGGGCGGCGAGCTGCTGGACGGGCTGCCCAGTGAGTTCACCGGCGCCCGCTACCACTCCATCTACGCGGCCCCCGACCAGGTCAAGGGCGGCTTCGAGGTGACCGCGACGACCCCGGACGGAGTGGTGATGGCCATCGAGGATCCCGCGGCCGGGCGCTGGGCCGTCCAGTTCCACCCCGAGTCGATCCTGACCGCCTCCGGCCGGGCCGGCCACCGCGTCATCGCCAACGTCCTGCGCCTGTGCCGCGACCGCGCCGCCCGCCGCCCGGCTGCGCCGTAAGCGGGCGGCGGGAGGAACCGGGGCCGCCCGCCCGTCAGCGCCGCCGTCAGGCGGCCCGGCGGCTGACGGTCAGGTGGAGCCGGATCGACAGGTCGTCCTTGCCTACTGCCTGGCGGGCATGGGCAATGGCATCATTTTCGATGCGCTGGTGCAGGGCATGCAGATCGGCGGACTGGCTCGCGGTGACGGTGAGCACGACGTCCGGGTCACCGGGGTCGCCGATGAGCCGGCTCCGCGCGGCCTCGACACCGTGATAGGCCCCGACTTCCCGGGTGAGCGCCCCCGTCCACACCGGTCGCGGCCGCGCGCAGCGACCTTGACCACCGACCTCGGGGTTGTCCGCATCGCCGCCCGGATTGTGGCCACCCTGGCCCGCGACGCCGCCCGCACGGTCCCCGGGGTCCGCGTTGCCCTGGGGCGCAGCACCCACGGCAATGTCGCCGCACTTGCCGAGCGGGCCACTTTTCAGCACCATCATCCCTACGCCGCCGTGGGCGTGCTGGGCCGCACCGCCGTCGTCGACCTGGCCGTCGCCGTCTCCTACGGAGAGCCCGTGCCCGAGGTCGCCCGGCACATCCAGCGGCAGGTCATCGCCACACTCCGCGATGAAATCGGTCTCCAGACCGTCGCCGTCAACGTCAACGTCACCGTCGACGACGTCCTCATCGGCGAGGACCAGTAAACGAGCACCAGTAAATCGCCCCGCGCCGTCACCATGCCCGGCCCGCCATCGCTGGCAGGGCGGGCGGGGCTCTAACCGGGATGAAGGCGCCATCACTGGGGTTCTAGCCGGGGTGATGGCGCCAGCACTGGGGTCTGGCCGACGCGGAGCCGCCATCGCTGGGATGGCGCGGAACGTTGGGGGCGGCCGGGCTGGCCGGTCTTGGCCGGAAATGAGGGCCGGGGTCGTTAGAGTGCTGTGACATGAGGAGCGTTGAGCCTGAAGTCCTGCTGATCGCGCGGCCGCAGCTGGACTACGGCGAGGTTGCCGCGTACCTGCGTGAGGTCGGCGGAAGCAGCTGGCTGGAGCGGCTGGACCGCGACCAGCTCGACAACGACGCGCAGAACCTGGCCGAGTTCGCCGGGAAGATGTGCTACCGGTCCTGGGAGCCGGGCCTGAACCCGAACGTCCGGAAGGTGCGCGAGGACCAGACGGCCTACCTGCAGAACATTCTGGCCCAGGCGCACGGCTCCGTGCTGGAGCACCTGAACTTCACGTTCGTCCTGCACAATGTGAGCCGTGTTTTCAGCCACGAAATTGCCCGGCATCGGCCGGGAACGGCGATCTCCCAGGAGTCGCTGCGGTTCGTCCGGCTGGCGGACATCCCGTTCTGGTTCCCCGAGTGGGCCCGTGCGGACGAGGAGCTGATGAAGCGGGCGACCACCCTGCTGGGGGAGCTCGAAAGCTTCCAGGGCTGGATGGCGGACCACTTCGGTCTCGACGAAGACGGCGTGAAGATGCACGAGAAGAAGCACAAGACGTCGTTCATGCGGCGCTTCGCGCCCGACGGGGTGGCCACCGGGCTGGTCTGGTCGGCCAACGTCCGCACGCTGCGGCACACCATCGAGGCGCGGACCGATCCCGGGGCCGAAGAGGAGATCCGGCTGGTGTTCGGCAAGATCGGCGAGCTGATGCGCGCCGAGGCGCCCGCCCTGTTCGGTGACTACGAGGTGCGCGACGGTGCCTGGATACCCGGCTGGCGTAAGGTCTGACCCGCGTGCCCGGGGACTTGCAGAACCGGATTCGCTAGGCGTCCGTGGCCGGGGGAACATCGCCCGCGCCTGCGGCTCAATGGCCAAGAAGTGACCGTAAAAGTAGGTCATGGCCACGTCAGATACGGGATCGATCGCGGCCAGGACATCGGCCACCGGAATCGGTACGGCGACCAGCCGCCGCGTCCCGCCGGTAGGCCGCAGGCCCGCACGAGCTTGGATCTTTGCCCCCGGAGATGGGGCCGCCCAGGCGGCCGGCCGCGCCCGCCGCCGGCTTTCTCGTGAACTTTTGTAAGGCCATAACCACCCGTGCCGCCGATAGACCATGATGAGCACCGGGGAACGATTCACGCGACCTGTTGGACATTCGCGACCAACGCCGCCGGAGGGGTTTATGGCCCGCTCGCTCATAGGGATCACCGGTCAGTTCGAGGCCGCGCACTGGGGCGATTGGGTCCGCGAAGCCGTCCTTTCCCCGCTTACCTACACCCGCGCGGTGGAGCGTGCTGGAGGGACGCCGGTCATCCTGCCCCCGGTTCCGGCCGACAGCGTGGCCCGGCTCGTGGCAGGCCTGGACGGCTTCGTGTTCACCGGCGGGACCGACGTCGGTCCGGCCCTGTATGGCGCCGCGCCGCACGAGCAGACTGAGCCGCCGGACCGCCGCCGGGACCGCTTCGAGATGTCGCTCATCCGGGCTGTCATCGACGCCGGGCTGCCGTTCCTGGCCATCGGCCGTGGCCTGCACATCCTCAACGTGGCCCTGGGCGGCTCGCTCGTCCAGCACCTCCCGGATGAGGTAGGCCACAGCAGGCACGCACCGGACCGGGTCAAGATGACCCAGCACGGCGTGCACTTCAACGAGGACAGCGCCACGGGCAAGCTGCTCGGCGCCTGGGCCCAGGTGCCCGCGCTGCACCATCAGGCCGTACGCCGGTCCGGCGAGGATCTGGTCACGGTGGCGTGGGCCGACGATCAGGTCATCGAGGCGCTCGAGCTGCCGGGCAACCCGTTCGCGGTCGGGGTGCAGTGGCACCCCGAGGAAGGCGACGACCTGCGGCTGTTCGAGGCGCTCGTGGCCGCCACGAAGACGGCCCCGCCGGGCCGGCCCGCCGCGAAGGCGACCGAGGAGCGGACGGCGAAGCAGCCGCCCGGGCGAGGCGGCCGGGCGGCCCGCGCCGCGGCCAAGGCACGGGCCCGGATCTCGTTAGCGGGCGGGTCTTACAGGGGTCTGCTTTACAGGGGCGCCTGATAGCTGCCGATCCAGTGGATTTTCAGCCAGAGCAGCACCGAGGCCCATGCACCAGTGACCTCCAGTACTCCCACCGCGACGAGCAGCGCGCCGCCGATCTGGGTGACCAGGCGGGCGTGCCGCCGCGCGTAGCCGAAGACCCGCATGCTCCGCTGGAATGCCACCGCCACGATCAGAAACGGCACGCCCAGGCCCAGTCCGTAGACGAAGGCCAGGAACGCGCCCCGGCCCGCGGTGCCGGAGGTCGTGGACAGCGCCAGCACCGTCGCGAGGGTCGGGCCGATGCAGGGCGTCCAGCCCAGGCCGAACATCACGCCCAGCAGCGGCGCCCCGGCCAGGCCCGCCCGCGGCCGTACCGACGGGCGGATCACCCGGCCCGCGAAGGAGAAGCGGTCGAAGACCCCGGCGAACAGCAGCCCGAGCACGATCGTGCAGGCGCCCAGCACGGCGGTGACCGTGCCCTGGTGGTGCGCGAGCAGGGTACCGCCCAGGCTGCCCGAGGCCGCGCCGTAGACGGCGAACAGCGCGGAGAAGCCGAGCACGAATAGCAGCGTCCCGACGATCGTCCGGCCCCGGCCCGGTGGGGCGGGGGGCGCCATGGCCGGCGGCGCGCCAACGGCCACCCCGCCCCGGCCGCCCGGAGCGGCACCGTCGTCCGCCCCCTCCCCGGCGGCCGCGCCGAGGCCGGCCCCGGCGGCGCCCCGGCCGGCGCCCCGGTCCGCCCGTGGTCGCGCGGTCTGCGCGTCGGTCCCGGACATGCCGGTCGCGTACGCGAGGTAGCCGGGGACCAGCGGCAGGCAGCACGGCGATATGAAGGTGATCGCGCCCGCCGCGGCGGCGATGGGCGCGGCCAGGATCAGCGGCCCGGACAAGACCACCTGCTGGATCCCGCTCACGCCGTGCCTGCCTCCTGGCCACCGGTTCCGGCCGCCGCCGTTCCGCGTTTGCTGTCGTCTCCAACTACTATGGCATGTCGTGCCCAGCCCGCAGGTTGCCCGGCCCGGAACGGCCCTCCCGGCGAGATCGCCGGAAGTCGAGCCGCCCCGCGCACGCGATGTGGCGTGCAGCTATGGTTAGCCGGGTGAGATCGGTCCTCGCCCGCCCGGGAGCGGAACGGCCCGCCCGCCACGTGCCCGGTGGCGTCCTGCTCGGGACCGGCGCGGCCGCGTTCGGCGTGATCATCGCCCTGTACGCGATCTACGCCGCCATCCATCCCGCCAACTGGACGCTGGACCCGGTCGACCTGGGCGTGTACCAGTCCGGTGGCCTGATCGTCCGGCATGTCCGGCCCCTCTTCAATCCAGAGGTCTACGCGCCGCTTTATCAGTGGGGCGGTTACGGCAATCTGGGGCTGAAGTTCACTTACACGCCGTTCGCGGCGATCGTCTTCGCGGTCGTGTCCTTCATCCCATGGTCGGTGCTGCCTAGGCTCTCGATGGGCGTCAACATCGTCGCGCTGGTCGCGGCGCTGTGGTTCACCTTCGGCGGCCTCGGCTACCGCGACCGCCCGCGGGTGCGCCTCGGTGCGACCCTGCTGGCCTCGGCCGCGGTGTTCTGGACCGAGCCGGTCATCCGGACCTTGTACCTCGGCCAGGTCAACCTGGTGCTGATGGCGCTCATCCTGTGGGATCTGTGCCAGCCGGACACGAGAAACAGCCGCTGGTGGAAGGGCGCGGGGGTCGGCATCGCCGCCGGCATCAAGCTCGTACCGCTCGTCTTCATCCCGTACCTGTTTTTCGCGCGCAAGTTCCGGCAGGCCTTCATGGCATCCGGCGCTTTCGCGGTCACGGTGCTGCTCGGCTTCGTGCTGGAGCGGCACGACTCGGTCAAGTGGTGGCTCGGCGGCCTGTTCATGCAGGGTGGCCGGACCGGGTTCACCGGCTGGGAAGGCAACCAGTCGCTGCGCGGCCTCATCAGCAGGCTCGTCGGCAGCATCGCCGGCTCGCAGACCGAATGGATCGCCGTGGCGGTCGTGGTCGGGATCGCGGGCATCGCCTGCGCGGCGATCCTGGACCGCGCCGGATACCAGGTGGCCGGCCTGCTCGGCGCGGCGCTCACCGGCCTGCTGCTCTCGCCGATCAGCTGGGACCACCACTGGGTCTGGACCGCGCCCGCGGTGGCCATGGCCGGGCACTACGCCGTCCGCGCCTGGCACTCGGCCCGGCCCCGCTCGCTGGCCTGGTGGGCCCTGGCCGCCGCCATCCTCGCCGTGTACGGGGCGTGGCCCGGCAGCCTGTTCCACGAGCCCAAGGACCTCGGCGCGTTCTCCCTCGGCATCTTGTGGCTGCCCCCCAACACCAACCCGTCCACGTACTACCAGTACGGGGACAAGCCCTGGTTCGTCGAGTACCACTGGCACGGCCTGCAGCTGATTACCGGGAACGCATTCATCCTCGGCGGCCTGGCCCTGTTCGTGGTGCTGGTGCTGACCACCGCGCGGGTGGTATGGCAGACCCGGGCCGGAGTCTCCGGCCGGGCGGCCGGGACGGCGGCCCGCACCGGGCCCGGGCAGGCCGCCGCCGATCCCGCCCCGGGTAGCACCGGCCAGCCGTCCCGGGCGTTATGCTCCCGGCGGGAGCACCGACTGCCGAGAGCGAGGATGGTCTCATGCGCCGGACGACACCGCCGTTCCGAGCCGATCACGTGGGGAGCCTGCTGCGGCCCGAGCGCTTGCTCCGGGCGCGTGAGCAGTTCTCGGCCGGGCAGCTGCCCGCCCAGGATCTGCGCGCCGTGGAGGACGACGCCATCGCCGAGGCCGTCCGGATGCAGGAAGACGTCGGCCTGCAGGCGGCGACGGACGGGGAGTTCCGCCGGGCGTCCTGGCACATGGACTTCATCTACTCCCTGGGCGGGATCTCCAAGGCGGCGGGCAATCTGGCCGTCCGGTTCCGGAACGAATCGGGTGCGATCGAGTGGACGCCCGCGGCCCTCAAGATCGCGAGCCGGGTGCACCTGGAGCAGACCATCTTCGAGGACTCCTTCACCTACCTGCAGTCACAGGTGAAGACGGCGATCCCGAAGCTGACCATCCCGTCGCCAAACATGGTGCACTACCGGGGCGGCCCGGCGTCGATCGACCCCAGCGTCTACCCGGACATCGAGGAGTTCTGGGCCGACCTGTCCGGCGCGTACGCCCAGGAGGTCAAGCGGCTGGGGGAGCTGGGCTGCCAGTACCTGCAGTTCGACGACACCAGCCTGGCCTACCTCAACGACCCGGCGCAGCGCGCGGAGATCGCCGAGCGAGGCGAGGACGCCGACCATCTCCACCTGCGCTACATCCGGCAGATCAACGACGCGCTGGCGGCCAAGCCGGACGGGATGGCCGTGACCACACACATGTGCCGGGGCAACTTCCGGTCGTCGTGGGCCGCTGAAGGGGGCTACGACTTCGTCGCCGAGGCCTTGTTCAGCGAGCTCAACGTGGACGGCTTCTTCCTGGAGTACGACGACGCACGGTCCGGGGGCTTCGAGCCGCTGCGTTTCATCCCCAAGGGCAAGATGGTCGTGCTGGGCCTGGTCACCACCAAGCGCGGCCAACTGGAGGACCCCGGCCAGCTCAAGCGGCGCATCGACGAGGCGTCCCAGTACGTCCCGCTCGATCAGCTCTGCCTGTCCCCGCAGTGCGGGTTCTCCTCCACGGTCGAGGGCAACACGCTGACCTACGACGAAGAGGTCGCCAAGCTGCGGCTGATCGTGGACGTGGCCCGCGACGTCTGGGGCGACTGAACGTCGCGGTGCTTCGCGACGTCAGCGACCTGCTGGCCTGTCCGGTGTGCGGGCGCGGCTTCATCCTCAGGCCGCCCGCGCTGCGCTGCGCCAGCGGGCACAGCTTCGACATCGCCCGGCAGGGCTACGTCAACCTGCTGCCGGGCGGGGCCCGGCCAGGCACCGCCGACACGGCGGAGATGGTGGCGGCCCGGCAGGCTTTCCTGACCGCCGGGCACTACGCGCCGCTGGCGGGCGCGATCGCCGACCTGGCCGCGGCCACGGTCGCGGCCGGGCCGCGGCCCTGCGTCCTCGATGCCGGATCCGGTCCCGGCTATTACCTGGCCGCCGTCCTGGACCGCCTCGCCGGCCGCCCGTCTGGCCCGGCCAGCCGGCCCGCGGAGGCTGACCGGCCCGCGGAGGCTGACCGGCCGGGGGAGGCTGACCGGCCCGCGAAGACCGACCGGCCCGCGCAGACCGGCGCGAGGCTGGAAGACGGCACGGGACCCGTCGGCCTGGCCATGGACATCTCCGTCCGGGCGCTGCGCCGGGCCGCGCGGGCCCATCCCGCGATCGGCGCGGTCGGCTGGGACACCTGGCGGCCATTCCCGGTCCGGGACGCCGTGATGTCCCTGGTCCTCGACGTCTTCGCGCCGCGCAACGCCGCGGAGTTCCGCCGGGTGCTGCGGGACGACGGCGCGCTGATCGTCGTCACGCCGG
>JBEKCN010000075.1:0-8752 GCA_050014855.1 Streptosporangiaceae bacterium
CTTCTCAAGCAGGCGAACATGCGATGGTGGAGAAGCCGCTTCCGGCTGCGCTGACGACGTTGTTGCAGGCAACCACGGTCTGAAGTCTCTTGCTCTGTACGTAAATGCCGTACCCGGGCCCGCTGTGGGCGGGGCGCTGCCGCCACTGTAGGCGTGGGAGAGACCACGGCGGCGGAGGTGCGCTCCCCGGTGCCTGGGTGGCCGCCGCTGCTGCAGCCGGCCAGAGCAACGCCGAGGAGTGCGGCGGCTGCCGCCGTGACCGGCACGAGGCCACGCCCGAGCGCCCTCATCGGGGAATTATGCTTTATCTGCCTATGGTAGACGTGTCGAGCTGGCCGGTGGATCACCGTTTCGATGGATTTCCCAATAATTAGTAAGTAATGGCGAGGCTTCGTGATGACTGACTGTTATTTGGTGCGCCTCTTTCGTTAAAGGCTGCTTTCTGGAACGCTACGATCACCGGTCCGGGCTAGCCGGGATCTTCCGCATCCAGAGTGGTTCGATGCACTTCACGTAGCATCGCGACAGCAAGTGACCTGCTCGGCGGGACGGCGAGTAGTCATGAGCGTGTAATCGGTAACGCCATTCCCGCGGGCCGGTGCGGGAGATGTCCGGGATAGACCGGCGAGCGAGGATTGGCTGGTACCTATACAGCCGGCTGAAAGGCATATGGCGGGCACATCGCCCGCTTATAACATGTGCCGGATGCCCGCTGCGGCGTATTAGGCAAAACAGTCAGGGAAGCTCCTGGTCGGTACAGATCAGGCCCCACGGCTTTTCGCTGACCCTGGTCAGGACGAGCGTGGCCCGGTGCGGCCCGGCCAGCCTGAGCCGGCGGTGGATCTGGTCCACGTCGCCCGCCAGGCCGCGGCGGCGCAGGTCGGCGGCGCCGATCCCGAGGGCGCGCAGCCGGCGGGCGAAGTCCTTCTCGTTCCACGGTGCCGACTCGACCACCCGCAGCGTCCGGGCGAACGGCGTGTGCTGCGCGGTGCTGGCGGACAGGAAGGCGATCCGCGGATCGATCTTCCAGGCGCCGAGCTGCCGGGCCAGGTCCTCGACCAGGCCGGCCCGGGTCACGGCCGGGTTCGGGTCGAACAGGAACGGGCCCGGGGCGGCGACCGGGACCTCGTCCCCGTCCTCCGGCAGCAGGACGTGCTCCCCGGGTAGGATCGTCGCCCGGGACGGCGCCGTGGCGAGGGCGGGTGACCACAGCACGGCCTCCTTCAGGTCCCGGCCGTCAGCCACGAACTCGGTTTCCCAGCCGCCGGGGACGGTCCCGGCCGGCAGCCCGGGCGCGGCCTTGACGACCACCGCGGGGACCTGGCGGGTGAGCGCGAAGCACCAGTCCAGCGGAGGCTCGCTCGTGCCGGGCCGCAGCCGCCGGCCCGGGCCGCGGGCGGCGGGGAGGCGGCGCGCCGGGTCGGTGAACACCGCGTCGACGCCGGCCAGGCTGATGTCACGCACATCGGCCGCCACGGTGCGGACCCCGGCCGCCCCGTCGTAGACCCCCGCGTTATAGGCAGCCATCCGCAGGTGCACCGGATCGCGATCCACGGCGAGCACCTCCCGGCCGGGCGCCAGCGCGATCAGATCGCCGCCGATGCCACACCCCAGATCGGCGAGACGCCCCGCGGCGCCGGCCCGCAGCCGGCCGGCCCGGTGCCGGGCGGCCGCCTCGGACGAGGCCTGCTCCAGCCCGGGCCGGGTGAACAGCATCCGGCCGGCCCGGCTGAACTTCGCCGCCGCGGCCCGGCGGAGCTCATCCTGCGCGGTCGCCGCGGCGACCAGATCCGCCGGGTATTCCTTGCGCAGCGCGGAGGCCAAGGCCAGCGGGGACTGCCCGGCCTCGCGCCCGGCCGCCACCCGGGCCAGCAGCTCCTGGCCCCAGGCCGACAGCAGGGCGTCCAGCCAGGCCGTTCCGTCGGCGGGGCCAGTACCGGGGCCAGTACCGGGGGGAACAGGGCCGGACGGGCCGGCACCGGCCGCGCCAGGGCGGGCGGGGCCGGTCACGCCCGGGGCAGGATCACGAACTGCCGCAGGTACAGGTCGCGGAACGTGACCGGCCCGCGCGGGCCGGGAACCTTGTCGATGTTGATGCCGGTCTCCGGCACGGCCAGCAGCTTGACGCCGTCCAGCAGCCGGGGCGTGGCGTTCCAGAAGGCGCCGGTCCCGGCGTAGGTGTCCAGGAACTCGCGGACCGCGTCGCGGTCCTCGGCGACGATGGCCGCCGCGAGCCCGGACGTCTCGTCGTTGGCCAAGGTGGCAGCGTCCGCGGCCGAAGCGGCCGGGGCCACCGTGACGGTCGCCTCGCGCCCGGCGTCCAGCGCCCACTCGTACCCCAGCGGGTGCTCATGCGGCGGCAGCGACGCGGCGATGCCGAGCCGGTCCAGCAGCGCGGTCACGGCAGGCAGCGTTTCGTCCCAGATCCGGTCGTTCACCAGCAGCAGGTTGAGCCGGTTGCAGACGCCGAGCCGGTCAAGGCTGGTCTCGATCAGCCGGGCCGCGAGCTCCCGGTCGGCGGAGGCGTCGAGGTAGATCACGGCTCCGCCGTCGGCGTGCGCGAGTGTCCGGACCCCGTGCTGGGCGCCCGCGAGGGCGAGCGTCCGGGTACTGGTGCCGCTGCCGCGCAGGATGACCAGCGGGATCAGCGCGGGCTCACTGACCAGCGCGTAGGCCGCCGCCTGCCCGGGCATCCGGACCAGCTGGATCGCGGCGGGGTCGAGGCCGGCGTCGGCCAGGGCCGGGGCGACCACCTCATCGGCCAGGGCGATAGCGGACCGCAGGGCGGCAGACCCGGTGCGCAGGACTCCGGCGTTACGCGACTTGATGAGCTGGGAGGCGATGTCGGCCACCACGTTCGGCCGGGCCTCGAAGTTCGCCCCGATCACCCCGACCGGCCGGCGCCGTTCCTCCGCGACCAGGCCGCCCGGCAGCTCGCGGACCACCCGGCTGGCCGGCTCGGCGGGCACGCCGGCCAGCTCCAGCAGTGACGCGGCCATGGCCTTCAGCCGGGTGTCGTCCAGCCGCAGCCGGTCCCGGAGCGCCCCCGTCAGGCCGGCCGCCTCGGCGGCCCGCATGTCCTCCTCGTTTGCCGCGCCTACCACCCCGGCGGCGCCGGACTCTCGGCCCAGCCGGTCCGCCATGGCGCGCAGCGCCGCGTTGATCGCTTCCTCCGGCGCGCGGGCCAGGCTCGGCGCGGCCCGGCGGGCCGCTTCCCCGGCGGCCCGGACGGCGGCCGTCGCGGCCGGATCGGACGGGAACTGCGTGGCCCCGTACCGGGCCGAAGCGTCCTGGGCCGAAGCCGGCTGCGCGGCGTCCTCGCCTGTCGTCGTCATCTCTTCGCCTCCTGCCCTCCATCATCCCAGCCCCGGCCGCCCCGTCGCGCGGTCCGCCGCTGATTGCCGCTGTACGCGGAGGCTCCGCGTAGGCAGGCGAGGCGCCCGTGCACGGAGCGCAGGAGCGGTGGTGGCGCCATTACCCCGGCCCGGCCCCGAGTGATGGCGCCACCACCAGGGTCGGTCTGTGAAGCGAGTAACGAATGAGGCGAGCGTTCCAGGCCGGCGTCCCCTTTCCGGCGTTCCCGGGCCGGCGTCCCCTTTCCGGCGTTCCGGGCCGGCGTCCCCTTCCAGCGTTCCGGGCCGGCGTCCCCTTCCGGCGTTCGGGGCGAGTGTCCCAGGCGGCAGGGCCCGGTCAGCCGGGTTCCGGGGGGGCCGCCGCCCGCCCGGCCGGGGCCGCAGCGACCTGGTCACCGCACAGCCGCGGCGCGTCCAGGCCACAGAGCAGCCCCGGCTGGCCCTGCGGGGCCGGTTGGCCCGGCTGCCGGGGGCGCCCCGGCTGCCGGGGGCGCGGCGGGTTGCGGATCGTCGCGAAGGCGAGCACGCCGCCCGCGGCGCACGCGATCGCGGCGATGATCACCGCGTTCCGGAATCCGTGCGTCAGCTCCGCCGGGTGCAGGTAGCTGTCCCCGGTGATACCGGCGGCCACCGGCAGCACGGCCACGGCGATGAGCCCCGCGACCCGGGCCACGTCGTTGTTCACCGCCGAGGCGATACCGGAGTGGTCGGCCGGCACCGCCGACAGCGCGGTTGAGGTCAGCGGGGCCACGTTGAGGGCCAGCCCGAACCCGAACACGAGCACCGCCGGCAGCACGTCGATGATGTAGCCGCCCGAGCCGGCGACCCGCGTAAACAGGAGCAGCCCGGCCGCGATGACGAGGGGGCCGACCGACATCTGCAGCCGCGGGCCGATCCTCGCCGCCAGCGCCCCCGACCGCGCGGACAGCGTGAGCATGATCAGGGTGACCGGGAGCAGTGCGGCGCCGGAGGCCAGCGGGCTGTAACCGGCGGCTTCCTGCAGTACCGTGGGCAGCAGGAACAACGTCCCGCCCAGCGCCCCATAGATCACGAACGTGACCGCGTTGGCCGCGGAGAACTGGCGGGAGGCGAACACCCCCAGCGGCAGCATCGGCTCGGCGCGGCGGGACTCGATGACCAGGAACGCCGCCAGCAGGGCCGTCCCGCCCAGCAGCGACGCCAGGACCGGCCCTGCGGACCAGCCCTGACCGGAGGCGGCGATGAGCCCGTAGGTGATCCCGACCAGCGCCCCGGTGATCGTGACGGCCCCGGGCACGTCCAGCGGGCCGGTCTCGCCCGGCGCCCGGGACTCGGGCACGTGCCGCACGGAGATGGCGACGACGGCCACGGCGAGCGGCAGGTTGATGAGAAAGATCAGGCGCCAGGACACGGCGCTGATCAGCCATCCGCCGATAAACGGTCCCACCGCCGTGGCCAGGCCGCCCAGTCCGGACCAGGCGCCGATGGCCCTTGACCGGTCGTCCTTGACGAAGGAGGCCTGCAGGATGGCGAGGCTGCCCGGGGTCAGCAGCGCGGCCCCGATGCCCTGGATGGCCCGGGCCACGATGAGCGTGGCCGCGTTGGGAGCCAGCCCGCATAGCAGCGACGCGACGGCGAACCAGACGGTGCCGATCACGAACACCCGGCGCCGCCCGTAGCGGTCCCCCAGCGTCCCGCCGAGCAGGAGCAATCCGGCCAGGGAGAGGGTGTAGGCGTCAAACACCCACTGCAGGCTCGCCTCGCCCACGTGGAAGTTGCGCCCGATCGACGGAAGCGCGATCCCGACCACCGTGGCGTCGAGCGCCGCGATGCCGGAGCCCAGCACGGTACCGGCGAGCACCCAGCGGCCGGCCCGGGTGGAGTAGTGCAGCGCCGGCCCGGCGGCGGACGGGGCGGCTGCGCTAGTCACCAAGCGCCCTCAGGAGCCGGCCGGCGTGGTCGGAGGCGGCGGTCACAGCGCCCAGTATGCCCCGCCCCGCCCGAACTCCCACTTCACAACGCCAGTAGGCGGGCGCCGGGCCCCCAGACAACGCGAGTAGGGCAGGCGCGGCCGCCCAGACAAAGCCAGTAGGTGGGCGCGGCCGCCCAGACAACGCCAGTAGGCCAGGCCCGCCGGCCCCAGACAACGCCAGTAGGCCAGGCGCGCCCGGGCTACTGGGCCCCCGACCGGGCCGGCCGCCCTGATTGCGGTGCTTTGGGCGGGAACGGCCCCCAACGCTCTCCCGTCAGGGGATGATGCTGTTCGGTGACCGGCCGCACGCGCTGCGGAGCAGCCGGTCCCGCACGGCGTAACGGGAGCGGGCGGCCGGGCCATTGGATCCGGATTGAGCTGGTTTAAGCACTAAGGAGATGCACATGACAGAAAGTTCGTTCGTGCCACTACGGGGCAGCGAACGTCAATCGCTTCCCGGCGCGCGCGACATCGGGCCCGTCGACGAGACCGAGCGAATTGAGGTGACCCTGATCACCCGCCGCCGCGCGGAGCTTCCTGACGAGCTGGTCACCGGGCCGGCCACGATCTCCCCGGAAGAGCTGGCGAACTCCTACGGCACCGATCCGGGCGACATCGACCGGGTGCGTGAGGTCCTCGGCGGTTACGGCCTGGAGATCACCAGCGCCCTGCCTGGTTCCCGGCGGGTCAAGGTGGCGGGAACGGCGGCTCAGCTCAGCCGGGCGTTTGGCACGACCCTGCGGCGCGTGTCCAGCCCGGGCCTGGCGGGTCCGGGAGAGGTGGAGCACCGCTACCGCGAGGGCCGCCTCATGGTGCCGGCCGGGCTGGCCGGGATCGTGCTCGCGGTCCTGGGCCTGGACAACCGGCCGCAGGTGAGCCCCCATTTCCGGCTGTCGGCTGAGGCCGCGACACCATCCTCGTATACACCCCCGCAGGTGGCCCAGGCTTACCAGTTCCCAGCGAACACGGACGGGACGGGCCAGACGATCGCTATCCTCGAATTCGCCGGCGGGTTCTCCACCAGCGACCTCCAGTCCTACTTTTCCGGTCTCGGCCTGGCGGTACCGTCGGTCACGGCCGCGAGCGTCGACGGGGCATCCAACGCCCCGGGCTCGGACCCGGGCGGCGCGGACGGCGAAGTGCTCCTCGATATCGAGGTAGCCGGCTCGGTGGCTCCTGGCGCAGCGCAGGTGGTCTACTTTGCGCCCAACACGGACCAGGCTTTCGTCGACGCGATCAGTGACGCCAGCCAGGCCACGCCCACCCCGATCGTCATCAGCATCAGCTGGGGCGGCCCGGAGGATTCCTGGCCGGCGCAGTCCCGCACCTCACTGGACCAGGCGCTGTCCGACGCGGCCGCGCTCGGGATCACGGTCACCGTGGCGGCCGGCGACAACGGCAGCTCCGACGGGGAAACCGGCGTCCAGAACCACTGTGATTACCCGGCGTCGAGCCCGTACGCGCTGGGCTGCGGCGGAACGCGGCTGGAAGCCGACACCAGCACGGGCGCCGTCAGCTCGGAAACAGTCTGGAACGACGGCGCGCCCGGCGGGGCGACAGGCGGCGGTGTAAGCACCGTGTACGGCGTTCCGTCCTGGCAGGCCAACGCGGGGGTGCCGGCCACGTCCGGCAGCACGGGCGGCCGGGGCGTACCGGATGTGGCTGGCAACGCGGACCCGCAGACCGGCTACCAGGTCCTGGTGGACGGCAAGCAGGCCGTCTACGGCGGCACGAGCGCCGTCGCGCCGCTGTGGGCCGCACTGATCGCCCGGCTCGCGCAGGCCACCGGTCATCAGTTCGGGCTGTTCCAGCCGGTCCTCTACAGTGGCGTGGCCCCGGGCACAGATGTGTCCGGGTTCAACGACATCACCAGCGGCAACAACGGTGCCTACTCGGCGGGCCCAGGCTGGGATGCCTGCACCGGGCTCGGTTCGCCGTCCGCCACCGACCTGCTGGCCCGGCTGACCGCGGGCTGACGGCCCCGGCTACCCTCTCGTGCCCGGTTCCGCAGGGCCGTCTTGCTCGGGGCCGGCGCGGCACGGCGGCGGGCCCGGGACCACCTCACCCGCGGTCCTGGGCCCGTCCGGCCCCGGGCGGGCGCCGCTGGCCCGTGTCGCGAGGACCGACCCGGTCAGGATGAGCGCGAAGGAGCCCACGATCGATGGAGTCAGGTGCTCGCCGAGCACGATCACCCCGAGCGCGACCGCCACCGCGGGATTCACATAAGTGATCACCGTGGCCCGCGCGGCGCCCACCTCGGCGATGAGCCGGAAGTACACCACGAAGGCCGCCGCCGTGCAGATGGCGCCCAGGGCCGCGAGCGAGGCCAGGACCTCAACGGACGGCGTCGCGGCGGGCCAGGTCAGGGCGGCGGCCGGCGCGTAGACCAGCGCCGCCAGGCCCAGGCAGACGGCGTTGGCCGCCACGGGCGGGACATCGGCCAGCTTGCGGTTGGCGATGATCGGCCCGATGGCGTAGCCCAGCGCGGTCAGCAGCACCTCGGCGACCGACAGCGCATCCCCGTGCGCTGCGTCCGGCCCGGCGAGCACGGCCACGCCGCTGAACCCGATGATCAGCCCGACCCAACGCACCGCGGTGAGCCGGTCCGGGCCACCGGTCAGCCGGGCGGCAGCGGCGCCGATGATGGGGACGGCCGCTACGAGCAGGCCGCTCGTGGAGCTGGACAGCCTCCGCTCGGCGCTGGACAGCAGGGCGAACGGGCCGATGATCTCCGTGACGGTGAAGGCGATGAGCCATGGCCAGTGCCCCCGCAGGCCACCAAGCTCACGGCGCCGCACCGCGAACGGCAGGAGCAGGACGGATCCCAGCGCCACCCGCACGAACACGAGCACTGGTACCGAGACCCCGCCGTCCGCGACCTTGATCAGCAGGTACGGGATTCCCCAGATGATGCTCATGGCCGCGAAGAGCAGCCAGCCGCGCCGGCTCACCGGCACCCTCCTTCCGCCACCGCACCCGCCTGGCGGCCGGCCGGCGGCGGTGCGAGACGGCCCTGGCCGCCTCGGCCGCTGCAGGCGGCCAGGGCTCGTGCGAGACGGCGCTGGCCGCCCGCTGGCGGTACCAGCGGGCGGCCAGAGCTTACGGCCGATGCTCCGTCAGCCGACAGCGGTTTAGAGTCCCACGCACGCCTGGACAATGTTCAGGACATCGACACACATCCCCCTGGAGGGCGAACGGCTGGCGGAGCTCCCCGATCCGGAACCAGCCGAGCCGGACCTGCCCGAACCCGACCCGGTGGACCTGGTATCGCCGATACCGGTGCTGCCAACGGTTCCAGTCCCGGAACCGGTGGAACCCGTACCAGCAGAGCCACTGCCGCCAGTCCCCGTGCCGCCGCCGGTGCTGGTCCCCGGGCCGGGGCTGCCGGTACTGCTCCCCGGGCTGGGGCTGCCGGTGTGCCCCGCGCCGCCGCCGGTACTGCTCCCCG
>JBEKCN010000076.1:0-10584 GCA_050014855.1 Streptosporangiaceae bacterium
GGTGCTGGTGGCGACCAGGGCCCGGATGGCCCGTAGGGCGACCGACAGCGTGGTGAACGTGAAGCGCTCGCTCTCCCAGATCTCGCCCAGGGTCCGGGTCGCCCGCGCGACGGCGGACGCGTTACGCTCGGTCCAGGTCGCGAGGCGCGCCTCGGGCGTACCCGGTCCGGTGACGCACAGCACGTCGCGGGTCAGCGCGGCGGTCGCGCTGTAGAGATCGTCACGGATGGCCGCGCGGGCCATGCTGCTCCAGCGGTCATCGCGCGGCAGCGCCGTGATTCGGTCGCGCAGCCGGGTGATCTGCAACCGGTCGGCCAGATCGAAGTACACCTCCGCCGTCTCCTCGACCTCGCGGGACGTCGCGGCCGCGCTTTCGACGATGTCGAATGCCGAATAGGACGGGACCAGGCCGGCCACCACCTCGGCCAGCCCGGCGGGCACCTCCCGCGCAACGTAGGAGTCGCGCCGCTCCTCGAAAGTCTCCGCGTCCCGGCCGACGAGCAGTTTGGGCAGGCCGGAGCGCACCGCGAGCACGCCGCGGCCGAAGTAGTCCACGCAGCCGGTGATGTCGACCGGCGGACGCCGGTTGTACAGCAGCCACCGGCAGGCCCGCTCAGTGAGCTTGCGTCCTTCCAGCAGCAGGACGATCTGGGTGGCGATGTCCACGGTGCCGCTCGCGGCGGTGACCTGCGACCAGAAGTCCCGCATGCCGAAGACCTCGCGGGCCACCAGCCAGGCCCGGGTGATGTCCGGCACCGACGCGCCGGTCTCCTCGTTCAGCCGGAAGGCGAACGTGATCCCGGACGTGTCGACCATCTCATTCACCACTGAGGTGGTGATGATCTCGTGCCGCAGCGGATGGGTCAGCATCCGCCCGGACTGGGTCGCGCGCAGCGGCGCGGGGAAGTACCCGGTCAGCTCCCGGCGGAGGTACGGGTCGTCGGCCAGCCCGGAGGCCAGGACCTCCTCGGCCGCCGAGATCTTGGTGTGCGCGAGCAGCAGGGCCAGCTCCGGATTGGTCAGGCCCTTGCTCGCCGACCGGCGCTCGGCGATCTCCTTCGACCCCGGCACCGCGTCGTAGCCGCGGCGCAGCCGCTTGTCCCGTTCCAGCTGGCGCAGGTACCGGGCGTGCACGTGCAGCATGTTGACCGCCTGGGTGCGCGCGGTGGCCAGCGCCATATTCTGGCCGTAGTTGTGCCGCAGGACGAGCTCGGCGACCTCGCCGGTCATCTCCTGCAGCAGCTCGTTGCGCACCTCCCGGGTGATTTCCTCGTCCCGAACGGCCCGGTCCAGCAGGATCTTGATGTTGACCTCGTGGTCGGAGGTGTCCACACCGGCCGAGTTGTCGATGAAGTCGGTGTCGACCAGGCCGCCGCCCAGCGCGAACTCGATCCGGGCGGCCTGGGTCAGGCCGAGGTTGCCGCCTTCGGCGATGACCCGGGCCCGCAGCTGCGACGCATCGACCCGGACCCCCTCGTTGGACCGGTCGCCGCAGGCGGTATGGGGCTCGCTGCTGGCCTTGACGTAGGTGCCGACGCCGCCGTTCCACAGCAGGTCCACCGGCGCGGTCAGGACCTGTGAGATCAGCTCGTCCGGAGACAGCGCCAGCGGGGCGTCACCGATACCGAGCGCGGCGCGGGCCTGTGGCGAGAGCGGCACCGACTTCGCGCTCCGCGGCCAGACCCCGCCGCCGGCCGAGATCAGCGACCGGTCGTAGTCGTCCCAGGACGAGCGGGGCAGCGCGAACAGCCGCTGCCGCTCGGCGAAGCTGGCGCCCGGGTCGGGATCGGGGTCGAGGAACACGTGCCGGTGATCGAACGCCGCGACCAGCTGGAGCTTGTCGGACAGCAGCATGCCGTTGCCGAACACGTCCCCGGACATGTCCCCGATGCCGGCCACGGTGAACTCGTCGATGGCCGGATTCAGGCCGAGCGTGGCGAAGTGGTTCTTCACCGACTCCCACGCGCCGCGCGCGGTGATGCCCATCTTCTTGTGGTCGAACCCGTAGCCGACGGCGATCTCGTTGGCTACGTCGGAGAAGGTCGCGGTCCCCTTGTCCGCCGCGACGACCAGGTACGGGTCGTCGCCGTCGTGCCGGACCACATTGCGCGGCGGGCAGACCTGCTCACGATCCACGTTGTCGGTGATGTCGAGCATGGCGCTGATGAACATCTTGTAGCAGGCCAGCACCTCGGCCTGGTAGGCCTCACGGTCGGCGGGGTCCGGTAGCTGCTTGCACACGAACCCGCCCTTGGCGCCGGCCGGGACGATGACCGCGTTCTTGACCTGCTGGGACTTGACCAGACCGAGTACCTCGGTGCGGAAATCCTCCCGCCGGTCGGACCAGCGCAGGCCGCCCCGCGCCACCCGGCCGAACCGCAGGTGCACCGCCTCCAGCCGGGGCGAGTACACGAAGATCTCGAACTTGGGCCGTGGCGCGGGCAGGCCGGCCACCCGCTCCGAGTCGAGCTTGACGACGAGGTAGGGGCTGGCCTCGCGGTAGTAGTTGGTCCGGAGGGTCGCGCCGATCAGCGCCAGGTAGGAGCGGAGGATCCGGTCGTGGTCGAGGCTCACCACCTCGTCCAGCTCGCCACGGATCTCCTCCACGATCGCCTCGCTGCGCTCCGCCTGGCCGCCCTCGTGGGCGGGATCGAACCGTGAGGCGAACAGGCGGGCCAGCAGCCGGGTCACCGTGGTGTTCGAGCGCAGCACCCGCTGGATGTAGTCCTGGCTGAACCGGGTCCCGGCCTGGCGCAGGTACCGCGCGTAGGTGCGCAGCACCACTACCTCGCGCCAGGTGAGCCCGGCGTCGAGGACCAGCGCGTTGAAGCCGTCATCCTCGATCTCGTTCCGCCACAGCGCGCACAGCGTCTGCTCGAACTGCTCCCGGCCGGCCTCGCCGGGCGGGCGCTGCCGCCAGGCGGTGGTCTCCGCGCGCAGGCCGAAGTCGTAGATCCCGAACGGGCCGGAGCCGGCACCGAAGGCGTACGGGTGCTCGTCGACCACCTCGACGCCCATGTGCTGCAGCTGAGGCAGCACGTCGGACAGGATGACGGGGCTGCCCGACTGGTATATCCGCAGCCGCCAGTGGCCGTGGCCCGGGCGGCCGTCGTCGCGCAGCCGGACCGCGAACGTGTCATCGGACTCGCGCAGTCGCAGGACCCGGCTGAGGTCACCGACGGCGTCGGCCGCGGTCACGTCGGTCTTGTAGGTCTCGGGAATAGCGGCGGCGAACTGGTCCAGGATCAGCCGGGCCCGCCGCTCACCCAGGGTGCGCTCCGCCTCCTCCTCCAGGTCCTCGTCCCACGAGCGGACCGCCGCGGCGATCCGCCGCTCCAGCGCCGTGGCATCGACGACGGGCAGCGGCCGGCCGCGCTCGCCGCGCACGACAACGTGCAGCCGGGCCAGGGCCGACTCCCCCACCATCGCGCTGTAGTCGACGGAGGCCCCGCTCAGGGCGGTCCGCAGGGTCTCCTGGACCTGCAGCCGCACGGCGGTGGTGTACCGGTCCCGGGGCAGATAGACCAGGCAGGACATGTACCGCCCGTAGGCGTCCCGGCGCAGGAACAGCCGGGTCTGCTTGCGCTCGCGCAGCCGCAGCACGGCCATGGCGATGTCGGTCAGCTGGCGGGTGGAGATCTGGAACAGCTCCTCGCGCGGATAGTTCTCCAGAATCTCGATCAGGTCGTTGCCGTCGTGGCCTTCGGGAGTGACCCCGGCCCCGGCCAGCACGTCGGCCAGCTTGCCGCGCAGCACCGGGATGCGGGCGATGCTCTCGGTGTAGGCGGCGTGCGTATACAGGCCGAGGAACCGCCACTCGCCGATCACCCGGCCATCCCGCCCCAGCTTCTTGACCGACACGTAGTCGAGGTACTTGGACCGGTAGACGGTAGACCGGGAGTTGCCCTTGGCCAGCACCAGCCGGTGCGGATCGCGGGCCTTGGCCCGGATGTCGGCGGGCAGCGCCGCGAACGAGTCCGAGCCCTGCCGATCGTGGCGCAGGAAGCCGAGCCCGGTGCCAGGGACGGCCCGCAGCGACTCGCCGTCATCCCCCGGCACCAGGTCGTACTCACGGTAGCCGAGGAAGATGAAGTGCCCGTCGGCGAGCCAGCTGAGCAGCTCACCGGCTTCGGTGTCGCTGCCGGTCAGGGCCTGCGGCTGGGTGCGCCCCGGCAGCGGTGCGCCGGTCCCGTCCCCGGCCACGGCGACGGCCAGGGAGGCCGCGGCCGCGATCATCTTGGGCTGGTCTTCGACGGTGACCCGCACGTCGTCCAGGACGCGGCGCAACCCGGCCGCGAAGTCGGGCAGCGGGACGCGGTCCCCCAGGCTGGCGAGCTCGACGTGGATCCAGGACTCGGTGATCTCCCCAGGCTCCGCCGGGGCACCGTTGAGGCTGCCGGACACGTCGTGCAGCGCGCCGGTAACGTCCCGGCGCACCACCAGCCGCGGGTGCAAGAGCAGGGTGATGTCGGCCTGATGCCGGTTGAGCTCCGTGGTCACCGAATCGACCAGGAACAGCATGTCGTCGGTGACGATGTCGACCACGGCCCGGACCGGGCCGAGCCCCACGGCCGCGCCTCCTGGGCTGTCCGCGGGCCCCGTGTCGGCGCTACGGACGCGGACCAGGGCCCGGCCCTGCGGGCGCTCCGCGGCGAGGGCCGCGTGCTGGGCGGCGACCGCTGCGATCCGGGCCGGGCCGTACGCGGTGAGGTCCTCCGCGGGAACGTACCGGTAGTAGGAGCGCAGGAATCTGCTCAGGTCACCGACGCCTCCGCCGCCGCCGGCACCCGGGGCCTTGGCCAGGTACTGTGCCGCCTCATCCAGCACATCGTGGTTCGCTTCGTCCGCAGTGTCCGACATCGGTGCCTGTTCCCCATGTGTCCACGCGCCGCGGCTCGGGGGCGGCGCGACATCCCGGCGAGCACCGTAGCGTCGTAAAGTTACGACCCGGTTTCCCTATGTAACCCTGCTCGGTTCCGCGCGCGGGCGTTGTGCACCGGAACGTTCCACTGCACAACCATCCAGTCTATCTCTGCTGGCCACCCTCTTGGCTCCCGTCGGGGGCGAAATACGGCAGTACGTCCGGATTGGCCAGCGCGTCCGGGTCGGCGGCGTCGGCGACCGGAGTGCCCTGCAGGATCTTGCGCACCGGCACCTCGAGCTTCTTGCCGGACAGCGTGCGCGGGATGCCGGGCACCTGGTGGATGGCGTCGGGGACGTGCCGGGGCGACAGCTTGCCGCGCAGGGCCGCGCGCAGCCGGCCGGTCAGATCCTCGTCGAGCTCCTCGCCGGGCTCGAGGCTGACGTACAGCACCAGCCGCCCGTCCCGGCCGAGCTGACCGGTGTCGACCACGAGGCTGTCCGCTACCTCACCGAACGCCTCGACGACCCGGTAGAACTCGCTCGTGCCCATCCGGACGCCGCCGCGGTTCAGCGTCGCGTCCGAGCGGCCGTAGATGACACATCCGCCGTCGGGCAGGATCTTGATCCAGTCGCCGTGCCGCCACACGCCGGGGAAGTCCGCGTAGTAGCTGTCGCGGTAGCGCGTGCCGTCCGGGTCGTTCCAGAAGCCCACCGGCATCGAGGGCATCGGCTCGGTGATGACCAGCTCGCCCACCTCGCCGATCACCGGCTTCCCGTCGGCGCTGAACGCCTCGACCGCCGCCCCGAGGCAGCGGCCCGCGATCACGCCCGACCGGACCGGCAGCAGCGGGCTCGGCCCCACGAAGCCGGTGCACAGGTCGGTGCCGCCGGAGAAAGAACCCAGGATCAGGTCGCTCTTGACGTCCCGGTAGACCCACTGGTAGCCCTCGGGCGGCAGCGGCGATCCGGTCGAACCCAGCCCGCGCAGCGCGGAAAGATCCAGCTCACGTCCGGGCTCCAGGCCGGCCTTGGCGCAGGCTTGGAGGTAGGGCGCGCCCACCCCGAAGTAGCTGATCTGCTCCTCGGCGACGATCCGCCACAGGGCGTCGGTGCCCGGGAACGTGGCGCTGCCGTCGTAGGCCACCACGGTCGCCCCGGCCAGCAGGCCGCCCGCGAGGAAGTTCCACATCATCCAGCCGGTCGTGGTGTACCAGAAGAACACGTCGCCGGGCCCCAGGTCCTGGTGGAACGAGAGGGTCTTGAGATGCTCCAGGACGATGCCGCCGTGACCGTGCATGATCGGCTTGGGCAGGCCGGTGGTGCCCGAGGAGTACAGCACCCACAGCGGATGGTCGAACGGCACGTCGGTGTAGTCCGGCTCGGCCAGCGCCGGCGGGCTGGCACCGGGCTGGCCCAGGTCGTCCCAGTCCAGGACCTGAGCCGTCGGCACCCCCGCCAGTGATTCCCCGGCCCCGCCGCCGACCATCACCAGCGCGGCCAGGCCGGGCAGTTCGGCCGCGATCTGCTGGACCACGTCGTCCCGGCGATATTCCTTGCCGCCGTAGGAGTAGCTGCCCACGGCGATGAGCACGGCGGGCTCGATCTGCGCGAACCGGTCGATGACGCTGGCGGCGCCGAAGTCCGGCGAGCACGAGGACCAGATGGCGCCGATACTGGCCGCAGCCAAAAGGCCGATGATCGCGTGCGGGCCGTTCGGCAGCAGGCCGACCACCCGGTCTCCCTGCTTCACCCCCAGTTCCCGCAGCGCCCCGGCGACCCGCGCCACCTCGGCGGCCAGGGCGCCGTAGGTGAGACGCCCGCCACCGTCTCGTTCATTGCGGTAGATCAGGGCCACGCGGTCGGGATCGGTCCGTGCGGTCCGCAGCGCGTTACGGGCGTAGTTGATCCTGGCGCCGGGGAACCAGCGCACGTCGGGCTGGGGACCGCCGTCCAGGACCGGCCCGGGCCCGCGCTCGCCCAGTACGTCGAAGTAGTCCCAGATGGTCGCCCAGAAATCGCCCGGTTCGCGAACCGACCAGCGCCGAAGCGCGTCGTAGCCATCCAGGTCGAGGCCCTGCTCGGCCGCTAGCCAGCGTCGGTAGGCGGTGACCCTGGCCCGGTCCGTGACCGCGGGCGTAGGGGTCCACAGGACGTCGCCGTAGCCCGGCTCCAGCAAGCTGGCCGCCGTGGTCCCGGCCCCGGCCGTACCAATGCCTTCGTCTTTGATGGCCATAACCTCAGCATTCAGCCTGGGGGGCCGGGTGGCAACGCCGCGAAGGTCACACGGCTATTCTTCGGCTTCGGCTCCTTTGCCCGGCCAGAAACCAGTGAACTTCCGGGTAACGGTGGCGGCACCCCGGTCCGTTGCCGCCTTGACCAGGGCAAAAATAGCGCCGTGCAGGGTCGCGGCGACCAGCACCTCACCCCAGCCGCGCTGGGCGTCGGTCGCGTCCGGAGCTTCGTCCTCGTGCGCCGCCAGCTTCCAGATGCGCTTGAAGAGGACGCCGGCCACCACTCCGCCCAGCACGCTGACCAGGATGCCGATCGGTTTGTACAAGATCTTCAGGATGATCATTTACGTCTCCTCCGGCTGAACACGATGAAGCCCACCACCACGACGGCCCCCGCCGCCGCCACCGCAACGGCCAGCCCGCGGCGCTGCGAGGTCACCGCGGACGCCCGCTGGGCAGCGTGCCGGGCGGCGCGCTGCACGGGCTCCGGCGTGGCCTCACGGACCGCACCGCCGACGGCGGCGGCCCGGGCCTGGATCTGGTCCCGGGCGGGGCCCCCGGTCTGCACGGCCGCGGTCCTCGCATCCGAAGTCTTGCCGGCCAGCTGGCTGCGCGCCTGCCCGACACGCGCGGTGGCCTGGTCCTTGGCCTGGGCCGCCGTGTCTTTCACCTGGGCGGTCTTGTCCTTCAGCCGATCGGACAGCTGGCCGACGCGCTCTTTGGCCTGCGCCTTGACGTCAGCCTTGGCCACCAGTGCTTGCACAGTCTCGCCGAGCTGATCACGGGTCCGCTCAATGTCCTGCTTGATCTGCTCCGGGTCGTCCGGCGGCTCGGCGGCGGGGGTCACGTCTCCCGCAGGCTGGTCTGTGGTCATCGGTGGGCCTTCTCCTTCACCTCTTGGACATCGGCCTGCACGCTGCCGATGGCCTCCTTGGGAACCGGGGGCGTGGCGCCGCGACCACGCCGCTGATCGCGATGATCGCACACGCGAGCAGGCAGCCGGTCGCGTAGAGTGCGATCAGGCCACTGCCGGCGAACGCCCCGGCACCGATCCCCATCTGCTTGCCCTTTTGGGTCATCTCCACCTGGGCCAGCTTGATCTCGTCGCGGACGAGCCGGGGCACCAGCTCCGTCAGGTCCTTGACGAGTTCACCGGCGGAACGCTCCTGCGGTTCGGCCGGCCGGACGGTGCCTGCGCTCTGTTCCATATTTTCCACCCTTCGCTAACGCGTGGGTGCCTCTACCCCTCGATCATCGGCCATAACGCGCCGCGGGCCAATGCCGGTCACGGGTGCGTGAGCCGGTCGACCTCGGCCGCCACCAGGTCGGCGTCGGTCAGATCGGCCAGCACCACGTCCGCGCCCGCGGCGCGCAACTCGGCCGTGGTGGAGCGCCCGGTGGCCACGGCGGCCGAGCCGGAGCCGCCCATCCGGGCCGCCTCGACGTCCCGCACCGAATCGGCGACGTAGACGCAGGCGCAGGCGTGCTCGTCCGCGGTGAACCCGTACTTCTCGGCGGCCCGCTGCCGGGCGACCCGGACCAGGGTGCCCTTGGGGTAGGACTCGGAGCCGTAGCCGCCGATGCCGAAGTCAAAGAAGCCCTCCAGCCCGAAGGTACGCAGCTTGAGCAGGGCGTTCGGCTTGCTGGTGCCGGTCAGCACGGTCTGCACGACGCCGTCGAGCTTGGCCACCGCGGCCAGCGCCTGGTGTGCCCCCGGCATCGCCTCGCCGCGAGTCCGCAGCTGGTCCCGGCGGGCCGCGAGCGCGGTGGCCAGCTCGCTGCCGAACGGGGCCAGCAGCTGCTCGGAAGGCCCGACGGCGCTGACGTCGACCCCGTTGAGGGCGAGCGCGTCGAAGAAGATCTCTGATTCGGACCGGCCCGCCATCTGCGGCAACTGGATCAGCGGCCGGCCGGTCACGGTGCGGAACGCCTCGGCATAAGCGTCTCGTGTCACCCGTGTCACATCGACCAGCGTCAAGTCGATGTTCCAGAGCACCAGGCGATGAATGGGTACCTCCTGCTCCGCCAGCACGTGCCGACCATGAGCGCGATCCGTCAGCGATCCGGAAACGCCGTCGCGCCATCGCTCCAGCGGATGGCTCTGCCCCACAGGTTAGCCCGGCGCCGAGGCGGCGCAGCGAGCATCCTGGCGGCTGGCTGCCGGACGGATCGTTCCCCGAAATTTTCCGGCTCAGCTATGAACCGTCTGGCTCAGCACCGTCGTACTTAAATCAACGGCGGAACGTGGATATCCACAATGACGGCAGCCGGCTATACCTTCCGCCTCCGCGGCGTATCAATGAGGCACCGAAGAGGTGCCATGGAGGAGCCTTGCTATGCACAAGAAAGTTAAATTCATTGCTGCCGCCCTCATGGCTGCCGCCTTGCTTATCGTGGGCATCGTTATGAGCAGCGCACCTAATCATGCGGCCGCACAAACCAGGCTCTCCGCCGCGACCGCCGCTAATTCCTACGCGAATCTCGACGACTGCCCGACTCTGGCCGAGGGATATCACGGCGGATGCGTCGATGAACTGCAGACCGAACTGAACAATGCCGGCAACGCCGGTCTGGCGGTGGACGGCACCTTCGGGGCGACCACCCAGCAGGCCGTGATCGGCTTCCAGCAGAAGAACGGCGTGACCCCGGCCGACGGGATCGTCGGGCCGCAGACCAAGCAGGCCCTCGACCGGGTGAGCGGCGAGGCCCCCGCCGGGCCCGTGACATCCGCTCCCACCGACCCGGTCCCGTTGCCGCCGGTCAATCTCGGCGCCTGCCCGGTGCTGGCGGAGGGGTATCACGGCGGCTGCATCGACGAACTGCAGAGCGAACTCAACTTCGACGACAACGCCGGCCTGCCGGTGGACGGCACCTTCGGGGCGACTACCCGGCAGGCCGTGATCACCTTCCAGCAGAAGAACGGCGTGACCCCGGCCGACGGGATCGTCGGGCCGCAGACCAAGCAGGCCCTCGCTAACGGCGACTCGGTCCAGACGCCTCAGCCTGGCGCGCCGCTGACCCCCTTCCAGATCTGTCAGCAACAGCAGCCTGGATCCGTATCGGATGGCCACGGCGGATGCACATCCGACGGTATTACCGCCGAGGGCAAGTCGGCCTCCGATTGTCTGAAGGAGGCTATTACCGATAAGGCCAACGAACTTATCGCCCAGGGCGCCACTCCCGAGGCCGCCGAAAGCGCTGCGGCCAAAGTCGCGGAAAAGCTATCCCTGGTCTACGATGCCGGATCGGTCTTCAAATGTGAGCTGCTGGATAATCCGGACAGCTAAGAACCGGCCGGCAGCGCCTTCCCGGTGAATTTCAGCTCACCGGGAAGGCGTTCTGCCGTCTCAGCCCATGTACGGGTAACGGTAATCGGTGGGCGGGACGAACAGTTCCTTGATGGCGCGGGGGCTGACCCATCGGATCAGATTGAACACCGAACCGGCCTTGTCGTTGGTGCCGCTGGCCCGCGCGCCGCCGAACGGCTGCT
>JBEKCN010000077.1:0-15798 GCA_050014855.1 Streptosporangiaceae bacterium
TCGGGCCCCGGCCCCCCGCTCGGCCCCCCGCTCGGCCGCGGTGAATTCGCGGATGAGCCGGGACTTGCCGACGCCCGCCTCGCCACCGATGAGGACGGCCGCTGGGGCACCTTCCCGTACCGAAGCGAAGGCGGAGCGCAAGCGGCTGATCTCGCCCGCCCGGCCGACTAGCGCGGGGCTGATGGTACGCGAGCTCATGCTGTCCAGCATGCCATCCGGCACTGACATTGCCGACCGGTTAAACGGCCCCTCCGCTGGGGTCCCGACGGCAGAAAGCGCGGGGAAGCCGCTTCCGCTCGCCGCCCCGTCCGGTGGCCTGCGGAACGACCTGCGCGGGGTCCCGTAGCCCGGCCCGTAGCCGGATCCGTCCGATGATCGTTCCGGCGGCACGGCGGCGCCGTCCCCCGCGGACCCCTCCGAGGGGACGGCGCCGCGCCCTGGCCCGGTCACGACGGCCCCGCGCTCAGGCTGCGTCCCGGCGCACCGCCGCGCCCCGTCCGCCCCCCGTGGCCGGCACCGCGGATCCGGCACCTTCCGTACCGGCGCCTGACCGGGAGTCAGCCTGGGTGGACGTGCCCTCGGCGGGCCGGGCTTCGCCGTGGAACGTGCCGTCGATGTAGTCGGGTACGCGAATGCCGTCGAGCCGGTCCGGAGCGTTGCCGCCGTGCCGCCGGGCCTTGCGGGCCTGTCGCGCGAGCTTGGCCCGCGTCCAGGCCCGCGCCGCGGCCTGCTGGTCCCCGATCTGCTGTGCGGCGATCGCGCGAATCATTTCCGGATGCATGGTCTCTCCTCCCGCCGGGCGATCGTCCAATCACCCGCACATTCAGGCTCGCCGTAAGGCCCCTCCCACCGCATCGGACGAATTCCTTATCTATGGGCCGCTGACGGCCTTAGCCCCTCCGGTGCCGGCGCCGGAGGGCCTAAGTACGCCTAAGTTCCCACTGACCGGCGGTAAGGCCCACTAAGGCTCCCGTTGATCCCCTGGGCAGCACCGCCTCGCGGCCTTCCGGGCGCGTGGACCCCCACGTCCCGGCCGGGCCTCGTGCTCCCCGCCGGTGCCGGGCGCTGGCCTCCCCACCTGGTCCGCCGCGCTCTCGCCGGCTCCGCACGCCGCCTCCCGGAATGCCGTCGACCCCATAGGCGTTCTACGAGATGAGCCGGAGGACCAGCACGTTCCCGCCGTGCCGCGCTTAGTACCCCCGCGCGCCCCGGACCCGAATAAACTGACCAGGCCGCCGTATCGAGCGGCACTTCTGCGCACAGAACCGAGCGAGATTCCCGCATGCCCACACGTCACGTCCAGGCCGGACCAGCCGGCTCGCCGCAGGCCCTGGCGACCCGCGACGAGATCAGGAACGTCGCGATCGTCGCGCACGTCGACCACGGCAAGACCACCCTGGTGGACGCCATGCTGTGGCAGTCCGGCGCGTTCCGCGCCGGATCGCACGTCGCCGATCGGGTGATGGACTCCGGCGATCTGGAGCGGGAAAAGGGCATCACCATCCTGGCCAAGAACACCGCGGTCCACCACGACGGGCTGGTCATCAACATCGTGGACACGCCCGGCCACGCCGACTTCGGTGGGGAGGTCGAGCGCGGGCTGTCCATGGTCGACGGCGTGATCCTGCTGGTCGACGCCAGCGAGGGGCCGCTGCCCCAGACCAGGTTCGTGCTGCGCAAGACGCTTGAGGCCAGCCTGCCCGTCATCCTCGTGATCAACAAGGTCGACCGCCCCGACGCCCGGATCGCGGAGGTCCTGGACGCCTGCTACGAGCTGTTCATCGACCTGGACGCGAGCGAGGAGCAGATCGAGTTCCCGATTGTTTACGCGTCCGCCCGCGCCGGGCGCGCGTCACTCAACCGGCCGGCCAACGGCGAGCAGCCGGACTCCGCGGACCTGGAGCCGCTGTTCCGGGTGCTGCGGGAAACTGTGCCCGCCCCGGTCTATGAGCCGGGCGCGCCGCTGCAGGCGCACGTCACGAACCTGGACGCGTCGTCCTACCTGGGCCGGATCGCGCTGTGCCGGATCTACAACGGCACCATGAAGCGGGGCCAGCAGGCCGCGCTGTGCCGCCGGGACGGCTCGCTGGAGCGGGTGAAGATCTCCGAGCTGTTCCTCACCGAGGCCCTGGACCGGGTGCCCGCCGATTCGGCTGGGCCGGGCGACATCGTCGCGATCGCCGGCATCCCGGACATCATGATCGGCGAGACGATGGCCGACGTGGACGACCCGCGCCCGCTGCCGCTGATTACCGTGGACGAGCCCGCGATCTCCATGACGATTGGCGTGAACACCTCGCCGCTGGCCGGCCGCGAGAAGGGCACCAAGGTCACCGCGCGCCTGGTCAAGGACCGCCTCGACCGCGAACTGGTCGGCAACGTGTCGCTGCGCGTGCTGCCCACCGAACGGCCGGACACCTGGGAGGTACAGGGCCGCGGCGAGCTGGCCCTGGCCATTTTGGTGGAGACCATGCGGCGTGAAGGCTACGAGCTGACCGTCGGCCGTCCCCAGGTCGTCACCCGCGAGGTGAACGGCAAGGTCCACGAGCCTGTGGAGCGGCTGGCCGTGGACGTCCCCGAGGAGTACCTCGGCGCGGTGACGCAGCTGCTGGCCGTGCGCAAGGGCCGGATGGAGAGCATGACCAACCACGGCTCCGGCTGGGTGCGCCTCGACTTCGTGGTGCCCTCCCGCGGCCTGATCGGTTTCCGCACCCAGTTCCTGACCGACACCCGGGGCACCGGCATCGCGCACCACGTGTTCGAGGGCTACGAGCCCTGGTCCGGGGACCTGCGGACCCGGCCGTCGGGCTCCCTGGTCGCCGACCGTTCTGGCAGCGCGGCCGCGTACGCGATGTTCAGCCTGCAGGACCGTGGCTGGCTGTTCGTCTCGCCCGGCACCGAGGTGTACGAGGGCATGATCGTCGGCGAGAACTCCCGCTCGGACGAGATGGACGTCAACATCTGCCGCGAGCGCAAGGTGACCAACGTCCGCCAGTCAACGGGCGAGGAGCTGGAGCGCCTGGTGCCGCCGCGGCTCCTCAGCCTGGAGCAGGCGCTGGAGTTCTGTGCCAACGACGAGTGCGTCGAGGTCTCCCCGTCCGCCGTCCGCCTGCGCAAGGTTGTCCTGGACGCCAAGGAGCGCGGCCGTATGCGCGGCCGCAAGTCCCGCGCCGCCCAGACCGCCTGACCTGCACCCAGCGCCCCCAGGGCACTGCGCCCCAGGGCACTGCGCCCCGGTGAAGCGCGCCCCGGTGTGCGCATAACTCGGCGGCGATGGCGGCGAGCACGTCCAGCCGGGCGGCCCGGCGGGCGGGCCAGCTGGCGGCGATCAGCCCGGCCAGGGCGGCGAGCAGAAGGAACTCCACAAGACTGGACGCGGGCACGACGGTGTCGGTGATGCCCTGCTGTTTGAGCGATGAGACCAGCGCGATGCCCATTCCGGTGCCGATGATGATTCCGATAATGGCGCCGAAAATGGCGAGGATCACCGCTTCGGACCGGATCATGGTCCGGACCTGGCGCCGTTTCATGCCGACTGCCCGCAGGAGGCCGATCTCGCGGGTGCGCTCGAACACCGAGAGCATGAGGGTGTTCACGATGCCGATGAGCGCGATGAGCACGGCCAGGGCGAGCAGAGCGTAGACGAGCCCGAGCAGCTGGCTGACGCTGGCTTTCTGGGCTTGCTCGAACTGGGCTCTGGTCTGGACCTGCACGTTCGGAAAGGCGGCCAGGGCGTTGGTGACGTTGTTGTCCACGGTGCCGCTGCCGTTGGTGCGCAGCAGCAGCGCGGCCGGCGGCTGGCTGCTGAAGTGGGAGGTGAAGAACCCGGCGCTGACCAGGTAGCCGCCGATCAGGGCGTTGGCTTGGTATATCCCGCCGATGCGCAGGGCGGAAGAACCGGTCCGGGCGAACGTCGCCGGGAGCGTGTCGCCGACGGACAGGTGCTTCGATTTGGCGGTCGTGGAGTCGATGAGTAGCTCACCCCGGGCCAGGGCGGCGGGGCTGCCCGCTGTCATGCGCAGGATCAGCGTGCTGGCCAGATGCGCCGTGGAGACCGCGGCCAGTGAGGTCAGCGAGCCATGGACCTCGAATTGCCCGTTGTAGACAGTGGTGGTCGCGGTGACGCCCGGCACAGCCGTTGCTTTGGCCGGCACCGAATCGCTGAGTTGTCCTGTCCCGGTAGCCGTCACGATGAGGTTGGCGCTGATCGCCTGCTCCGCGCTGCTGGTGGCCGATTTTGACAGCGAGGCGCCGAATACCGACATAGCGGCGACCAAAGCCAGGCCGACCATGAGCGCCGAGGCGGTCTGGGCGGTGCGCCGGGGGCTGCGCATGGAGTTCTCCCGGCCGACCTTGCCCGGTTCCCCGAGCACCCGGGCCAGCGGGCGCCCGATCACGCTGGACAACGGGCGGGCGATCGCCGGGGACAGCATGGCCACGCCGACGAAGATACCGACCGCGCCGACGCCCACCAGCGCGATGGCCGGTTTGGCCAGCCCGATGGCCAGCAGCACCACCCCGGCCAGGGCCACGCCCGCGCCCCAGCCGAACCGGCGCCGCAGCGAGACGTCGCCGTCGGCCTGACGATCGCTGAGCGCGGCGATCGGGGGGATGCGCACGGCGTTACGGGCCGGGCCGATCGCGGCGATCACGGTCACGCCGACGCCGACGGCCAGCCCCACCACGACGGTCCGCGGCTCGAACACCAGCGATCCGGTGGGCAGCGTCGTCCCGAACCCGCGCAGCAGCGCCTCCAGCCCGAGCGCGGCCAGCACGCCCAGGCCCAGGCCGATCACCGAGGAGACCAGCCCGGTAATGGCCGCCTCGGCCAGCACCGACCGGAACACCTGGCGGCGGCTCGCGCCGACGATCCGCAGCAGGGCCAGTTCCCGGGTCCGCTGCCCGACGGTGATCGAGAAGGTATTGAAGATGGTGAACCCGCCGACGAACAAGGAATACTCGGAGCATGGCCGGAATAGGCGAAGGCAACATCGGCCCGCGGGTTTGATTTCCGGTGTATCACCGGTCCACATACGCTACATCAGGCCATATGGCACTTCAATAGTCGCCGACTTATTTCGAACGCCTAAAGATCTTTAATGGCGGAGGTTACTGGTCGGCGGCGGCGGGGAGAGCGTCCAGGGCTTCGCGCGCTTCGTCGGCGACGGGCGGGGGGACGGTGAGGGTCAGTACGTGCCGGAGCGCCTTCTCGTAGGCCACGTCGTATGCCTCGTCGTCGGCCGCGGCGACGTCCGGGGTCACCCCGGTGCCTTCCCAGTTGGTACCGGTCACCGGGTTGATGGAGCGCGCGAAGGGCACGGAGATCGCCAGCGTCGAGGAGATGGGCACCATCCGGGTGGGGTGGGCGCCGCCGCCGGTCGTCTCGCCGATCAGCTCGGCGCGGCCCAGCGCCTGCAGGGTGTAGCAGAAGTCCTCCCCGCCCGAGAACGTGTCGTGGCTGGTCAGCAGGTAGACGGGACGGTCGAGGTAACGGGAGCCGGGGACCCAGGCCAGGCTCCAGAACTGCTGGGTCTCGCCGGTGCCCGCGTCGAAGATGTCGTTGAAGTGCGTGCCGCCCTCGGGGAACAGGTAGCTGCACCAGAACGCCACCCCCTCCGGGGAGCCGCCGCCGTTCTTCCGCAGGTCGATGATCAGCGCGTACGTGCCGGAGACCAGTTCCATGGCCGCGGCGATGGCCGGGCCGGCCTCGTCCGGGTGGGCCACCCCACGGATGTCCAGGTAGCCGACGTTGCCGTCCAGCCGCTCGACCCGGAAGATCCCGTAGTTGGCCGGGTGCCCGCGCTGCGGGCGCTGCCGGCGGGGGTCCACCGGCTCGGCCGGCTCGGGACGTTCCCGCCGCAGCGGCCGGGGCAGTACCCGGACCCGCAGGTGCTTGTCCGCGCAGACCTCGTAGAGCTGGCGGGTGAGCCGTTCGGCGAGCGTGGCCTCGTCCAGGCCGTCGTACTCCCCGGCGGCCAGCCGGGCCTCGATCGCGGTGGCGGCCTGCTCGGCCCGGTCCGGGAACACGTAGCTGGCGCGCAGCAGCGAGACGGCCGTCTCCACGGCCTCGCGCGGGGCCAGCGGCTGCTCGGTGAGCGCCGGGTCGTCCGGCAGGCGCACCGTGGGCGCGGCGTCGCCCGCGTCCGGGACGGTGAATTCCAGCATCTTGGCCGGGGGAAGCCGCAACGAAAGCTCGCGGCGCAGCCGCTTCATGCCGTTCTCGTGGGCCTGCGCCCAGTCATCGAGCGCCCGCTGTGGATCCTCCGGCGCCGCCGCGCCGTCGATGTACACCCGGACCAGCAGGTCGTCCGGCTCATCGCCGTGCTCCAGCACAGCGACCCGCTGTACCGTGCCTCCCGGGAAGCGTGCTTTGACCTCGCGATCGACGCGGTCCTGCAGGCGGGTGAGTTCGGTCCGCTCCATTACGGCCTCCTCGGTCCTTTCTCAGGCTAGTCACTCGCCGCCGGCAACTCACCGTGTTTCCGGCCAGATCCACCGGGCCTTGCCAGCGCCTGGCCCGAGCCGAATCCGGCGAGCGGTCCCTGACGTCGCCGTCGTCCGCGGGTAACGACGTTCTCATCGAGGACTCGCCCTGGCGTAATTACCTGACTAAGGTCAGAGAGATGGACGAGGCGATGGTGCGCCAGGTCCGGAGCTTCAACCGGACCGTTACCCAGCGGATCGGCGTGCTGAGCGACGCGTTCCTGGCCCGGGAGCGCCCGCTCGGCCAGGCCCGCCTGCTGTGGGAGATCGGGCCGGACGGCTGTGACGTGCGGCAGTTGCGGTCGCGGCTGGACCTGGACTCTGGCTATCTGAGCCGGCTGCTGCGCGCGCTGGAGAGCGATGGTCTCATCGTGGTCGAGCCGAGCGGGACCGACGGGCGGGTCCGCAGCGTTCGGCTGACGCCCGCCGGGCTGGCGGAGCGGGCCGTACTCGACGAACGGTCCGATGCGGCGGCGGCCGTCATCCTCAGCCGGCTCAATCCCCGGCAGCGCGCCCGGCTTGCGGCGGCGATGGCGGAGACCGAGCGGCTGCTGACGGCCTCCGCGGTCGAGGTGGCCGAGCGGGATCCTGGCCATCCGGACGCCCGATTCTGCCTGCAGGCCTACTTCAGTGAGATAGCCGGCCGCTTTGACGGCGGCTTCGACCCGGCCCGCAGCCCGGTGCGCGAGGAGCAGCTGACCCCGCCCGCGGGCCTGTTCCTGGTGGCCACGCTGCACGCCTACATCAAGCGGATGTGGGTCTCCCCGGCCGTCCGCGGCCTGGGTCTCGGCCGCCGTCTGCTGGCCGAGCTTGAAGAGCGAGCGGCGGCCCGCCAGATGCTCGCCGTCCAGCTCGAAACCAACCGGGCGCTGCCCGAGGCCATCGCCCTGTACCGCTCCGCGGGTTACCGCGAGGTCCCGCCGTTCAACCACGAGCCCTACGCCCAGCACTGGTTCGAAAAGAGCCTCAGCCAGCCCTCGGCTGGCATCAGCCAGTCCTCGGCTGCCCTCAGCTAGCGCTTGGCCGCCTGCTGCGCGGCGCGTTCCAGCCGGTTGCGGTAGTCCTCCCACCAGTCCTGGTCGCCCGGCGCCATGTTGTCGTTTTCCCTCCGCCAACCGACGGACCCGTCAATCAGCTCCCGGACGATATCGGCATGCCCGGCGTGCCGGTGCGTCTCGGCCGTCATGTGCACCAGAATCCGGTGCAGCGTCACCTCCTGCCGCTCCGGCGGCCACCACGGCACGTGGCCGATCGCGTCCAGGGGCAGCGCGTCGATCGTCGCGTCCGAGTGCGCCCAGGACCGGTGGTAGAGCCCGATGATGTCCTCGCGCGATTCGCCCGCCGTCGCCCACATGTCCGCGTTCGGCTCGGCATCCGGGCCCAGCCAGGGCAGCGGCTCACCCGAGGGCCGGCCGAACGTGTCCCCGAAGTACCCGAGCTCGACGCTGGCCACGTGCTTAACCAGGCCCAGCAGGTTGGTGCCCGTCAGCGTCAGCGGGCGCCGGATGTCGTACTCACCCGCGCCCTCGAGCTTCCACAGCAGGGCGTCCCGGGCTTGCTGCAGATACAGCTGGAGGTCGGCCTTGGGCTCAGATCCGGTCATGCCGTCAGTGTGCCACCGGTTACCGACAGGACCCGTTATCTCATGTCCTTATTCACGCCTGCGGGCCGAGCCGCTGCCGACGCTTCTTGCCGGTGTCGGCACTTTCGCGATAGTGCCGCAGGGCCTGCCGTTGAGGCCTACAGGTCCAGGAACGCGCGCAGGATGCGCCGCACGGCGGCCAGCTCATCGGGCGTGACGATGCCGAGGCGGCGGTCAAGACGCTGATACGCCACCGCACGCGCGTCCTCCGGCCGGGTGAAGGAGGGAAGCTTGCCCAGGCCGGACGATTGCGAAGCGATCGGGATCTGGTGACGCAGCCCGCGGTCCCGGCTTGTAATAGGTACGACGAAGACGACCGCATGCGGCAGCGCCAGGTGCAACGGGCCGGAAACGATGACGACGGGCCGGTGACCGGCCTGTTCCGATCCGATGACCGGATTCAGGTCCGCCAGCCAGACATCGCCAGGGCGCAGCGGCGCGCTCATTCGTTATCCAGGCCGTCACCTGCGGTGTTGTCCCACTCAGCCAGTTCGCCGACGTAACCGGCCCATTCGCTCGGATCGGACTGGAGTCGTGCGTAGTCTTCCCGGACGCCTGCCCAGAACCGGGCTTCTTCGGCCTTTTCGAGAGTCTGGGCAAGTTCGGCGTCCATCGTGAGATGGTCTTCATCCGCAAGCCTTTTGAGCCTGTCACGTGTCTGCACGGAGACCTTGATAGTAGTCATTTCCGTCATACTTCGAGTATACGACGGTGCAGGGCCGTGCAGCATCGCTCAGGGCGCCAGACAGCGACCTTCGCCAGATAGCGGCTGACCTAATCAGTGGGTGGCGTTAAGCGGGTGCCGTGCTGGGCCATCTGCGCGGCGGCCTGAGGATCGCCGGCCTCGGACTCGATCCTGGTCTCGGTCCCGGGCCCGGGCCCGGGACCGAGACCGGGCCGTTCCCACCGCAGCGATTCCACCGGGCCGCTGAACCAGTGCCCCAGCGGGCAGCGGATCCGCGCGCTTTCGAGCGGCCCGTCGGTCGAGTCCATCGTGTAACGGTGCTCCACCTCGGCGGGCAGCCCGCACCGGACGTGACCCTGCTCGTCCATGTACGCCGGGCAGTCCATGTAGGTCACTTCGCGCTCCATCGGCAAGCCTCCTGCAGCCGGAAGACATTCGAGGCCGTCCGTGCCGGCCAGATAACCAAGGGAGCGCCGCGCGGACCGGGTGATACAGGCCGACGCCCAGAAGGTGCGGCCGTCACCTACCGGATGCCGGTAAAAGATGCCCGGTAAAGATCGGCTAGCCTGCCAGCATCGGTTACATTCGCCAGCCGAACCTGCTGGAGGCACCGCATGGCTGACCCCGACGAGCCGCCCCGGCCGCGCGATTACGCACTGGAAAGCGAGCTGGAATCGCTGCGCAAGCAAGAGGAAGAAGGGCACGCGACCCCCAAGGAACAGCGCCGGGCCGAGCAGCTCGAGCACCGGCTGCAGGTCGACGAGCACGGCGAGGAGGTCCGGGAACGCCGTGAGGACGACCGCGAGCTGGACCGGGAAGACGCGGAAGAGCGTCACCGTCACCGTCACTGAGCCGAGGGATGCTGTGGACCTGGAAGAGACGCTCGGCAAGATCGTGGAGCTGAGCCGGGAAGAGCTCGACGTCGTGCGCAAGCGCGCCGAGGAGAAGACTGCCGCCCGCGACCACGGCCATGACTTTCACGAGATGCAGCGCGCCGCCGACCGGCTGGACCACCTCGCCCACCAGCTGCGCCGCCTGCACGACGCAGAGTTCGGCAAGGACTGGCGGCACGAGAGCCTAGCGGACACGCCCCGCTAGCTCCCAAGCGACGGTACGGCGTCGGTTTTCCGCAGATGCTGCGGAACAATCCCTACCCAACCCGCTCGGCTCGCCAACTGGTCATCGAGTGGACAGCCAAGCTCTAGGCCAGCAACCCACCAGCGCGGCGAGCGTGACCGGCTGCGAGGGCTAAGGAAGGCAGGCACCGAGGAAGACACCGTCGGCAGGCCGGGGCCGAGCGCCGCCGTACTCGTCCCGGCCGCGCCCACCGGGCACGGAAACAGCAGCAACAGGCTGCCGGCCCGCCCGCCCAGCCCCAGTCCCACGCCGGATTCCCGCCGTACGCCGTGGCGGCGCCCTGCCCGATCCGGTGGCCGGATCACCGGTTGCTTTGACCATGGCAGTGTGGACTGCCCGCATCGTGCCTGCGACGCCGGGCCAGTTGGTTGGCAGCACCGCTGGTTACGGCGGAACCGGCCAGCCGTGCGACGGGTCAGCCATGAGGGAGCGGCCGGTGCCGGTTGATCAGGGTGTGCCCCGATCGCGCCGGCGTGCGCGAGCGCCGGCGGTGCCTGGCAGCCGACACTCGCCGGTGCTTCATGGACCAGCTCGTCGTCCTCGATGGCCGCCACCATTAACAGAGCAAAGTTCACACGGCGGGTGATGTTGCTCTCCAGGATCGGGTCGCCCACGTGCCGGCTCCACACAGGAAGGCCCCGGCTGCCGCCCTCTTCGAGCTTGCCGCCGCGCACGACAGTCCACCGCGTATCGCTGGCGAACACGCGTCGGCAGGCTTCGACCTGGTCGTTTAGGTCCGCCACCCGGATGAGCTTGGCGAACCCCCCGAGGACACTTACCGTCCACTTGAGCTTCCGCGAGTAGACGTCCTGGCCGTCCCGCGTGATGCGCCACCCGCAGGAGAACACGATGCGAGCGGCCGGTGACGCGAAGTCGAGCACCGCCTGAGCCGTCCCGGTCGAGTACCCGTGGACCCCCCGAGGGGCCAGCACGGTGAATCCTCCGTCGCACCCCGCCACCGCTTTCCGGATGACCTCGCGGTCGTCCGTCGCCCCGGGTAGGACGGTCATGCGCCCCTTGAGCGCATCGAGTTTCGCCACGCTCTGCTCCCGGCACACGCCGACCACCTCATAACCCCGTCAAGCGCGTGCTGCGCCATGTACTGCCCGAGTTTTCCGGAGGCCCCGACGATGCAAACCTTCAGGTTGGCGGGGTCACGGGCTTCTCTCAGGTCTTGTGCTGTTTCCATGTCTTTTCCTCGCGTTTGGAGGTTGCCGATCCAAGACGAGCCGGTGGCCCAGTTTTCCTGCCTTGTCATGGAGTCTTAATCGGTTCCAGCGGGGGCGACCGATGCAGGCCGTCTGGCTCTACCGTCTTCACACCGATCACGAGCAGGTAGACGACCATGCAGACTTCCGCGATCGCCGACGGGATGGTGATGACGGTGTTGATCGTCTGGCCGGAGCTGGGAATCAGGAACGCCGCGAACGTACCCACGAGGTAGCACGCGCCCCCGGCGACGAGCAGGACGCCCAGCACCCTGGGGAACATCCCTGATGTGTAGGCCAGATACCCCAGCGGCACCAGCCACAGGCCAAAGAAGATCTGCGCGATGAGGAACCCGTAGTGCTGGGTGTCGAGCAAGAGCAGCACCTGGCCATTCGAACCCGCAGGCCCGGAGGCGGCCAGGTGAACGGCACCGGTCGCCACCCGCAAGCCCTCAAACTCAAAGACCGCGTTGAGGAGGGTGATAGCGGCCCCGATGGCGACGAAGACCACCATCGCGCTGGCCGCGCTCTTGTGGACGTGCTTGAGCAGCAGGTACAGGGCCATCGCCAGGAAGACCCAGACCGTCGCCTGAACCAAGTCGGCGACGACGGCGGCACGCACTAGCCCGGAGTGCGCCACCACGTTCCGGGCCGTGGCCGCCGCGTCACCGGAGACGTACACCTTTTTGTCCACAAAATAGGCAAAGGCGCTGAAGATGGCGACGAGCAGGTAGAGGACGCCAGCGATTCTCGCCAGCCGCTTCGGTGAGTTCATGATGATCTCTCCTTCGGTGGGGCCGCACCACGAGCGAGCCGCGCGACGCTTACTCCGTCAGGCGCTGGGCGTTCCGGAGGATGCAAGCGGAACAGGCGACGAGCCGGGGGCCAGTCCTTGACGGTCCTGGCTTTGCCCCGCGGGAAACCCTTTCGCGATGAGCAGCACGCCGAAGGCAATCTCGAAGAGACCGCCCGGGATGGAAAGGGCCACGCCGACGTTGTGGCCGAGGATCTCGAGGATCGCTCCTACCAGGAAGATGGCGTACCCGGCCAGCCCATAGACCGCCAGGAACCCCGGCGCCAGCCGCTCGCGCAGCAGGACCCGGCACAGCACCAGGCCACCGGCGCCCGCCGACAGCATGCCAATCCAGAAGGAGTAGTGGTTGCCTTCCTGCGCGACCCGCGCCAGCGCGGAGAGAACCGAACCATCGCGAGTGCCGGAATACTGCTGAGCGAGCGGTATCCGTAGCATCAGGAACACCACCCCCACGGCCAGCATCACCCCCTGGACCACCTGGGCGCTCAGGTATCCGAAGGCAGAGAACTCGTGGTGGCGCTTCAGAACGGGGAAGATCAGCACGCCGATGCCGATCACAGCGGCGGAGTTGAGCAGCATCAGCAGCGCTCCTGCCGATATCTGCGCCTGATGGCTGGCGACATGCGACAGCACGACCGTGCTGGCCGAGCCGGAGTCAGCCAGAGCGCCGCCGGCAAGGTACACGACGTAAGCGAGCAGGAACAAAGCCCCCCTATTCGGCCAACAGTTCTCGCTGTCATCATTTCCCTGCCTTTCACTGGGAACCGAACGTTTCGCCGTGTAGTGCGACGCCGCGCAAGCAGCGCCAGGGCCGCTCAGATGGTGAGGGCGATCCGCCGTCTCTACCAGCGCGGGATCGAATCGTTCTGGATTCCGGCTTGCTAGCCGCTTCACAGCGATCCTGGTAATGGCAGGGCTCTAAAAGATTTCCGGCCCTTTTCTTTTGCCCGCCGCGATGGCACCCGACCTGCCCAGTGCCAACCACCACCTGCAGCCCGTTCTCCGCGTTCGCGGGGCCATCAGGCATTACGGGGAAACGAAAATGCAGGCCGCGCCCGGCCCTACGCGGCTGCCCGGGCCTTTCGGGAGCCGGGCTGACCTCGGTAGTACCCGGCGACCGTTGCCTGCGGGACGACAGTCGTCCCACCGACGAAGAGCAGAACTCGCTGGCCACTAACGGGAGCGGGGCCTGACGAAGAACAGGTGCTGCCATAAGCCACCTCGGCTTAGCTGCGCGAAAGGCGCCACCCAGGTCCAGGGCAGCAAAGAGGAACCTCAACCTCGTTTACACGCAGATAAACGAGCACACCTCCGTCGTCCGGACGCTACGCCCCATCCGCCGAAAGGACAAGAGAAGAGTCTGGCCCGCATTCGCATCCATCCCTATAGGGATGGAGAACAATCCCTAACCCAACCCGACCGACCCGCCAACTGGTCATCGAGTGGACGGCCAGCTGAGACATCAACGCCAACGTTGTCGTGCGTTGGCCGCCGGTGCGATCGGTCACTTGGCCTGGTCTGTTCGGGCCGCGTCGAAGGCTCTCTTGTCCTTTTAGCGGATGCGGCATAGCGTCTGTCCTTTCAGCGGATGCGGCATAGCGTCCAGATTAGGGAGGTGTGCTCGTTTATCCGCGTGTCAACGAGATTGAGATTACTCTCCGCTGCTCTGGACCTCGGTGTCTAGCGCACAGCCAAGCCGAGGTGGCCCATGGCACACCTGTCCTTCATCCGGCTCCGCTCCCCGTCAGCGACCAGCGAGTTCTGTTCTTAGTCTGCGGGATGGCCGTCGTCCCGCGGGTAACGTCGGCGGGCGCCACCGAGGTCACCCCAGCTCCCGGCATGCTCGCGTACCTGCGCGACTAGGCACAAGGAGGGCTTAATGACCACGGATCAGGGTCCGTATCCAGCTCAGTATCCTGTTCAGTTCGCCGTCGAGTACCCGGACCGGCCGCTCAACCGGCTGACCTCGTTCTTCCGGATTTTCGTGATCATCCCGATCGCGATCGTGCTCGGCACCGTTTCCGGCGCGACCTGGGAATCCGCGGGAAGCACCTCCGCACTCCACCACGTACTACGGCCCCGCCGGTGCGGGCGGTCTGCTGTTCTCCGGCCCGCTGCTGATGATCTTGTTCAGGCAAAAGTACCCCCGGTGGTGGTTCGACTGGAACCTGGAACTGCAGCGCTTCATCAACCGGGTGGGGACCTACCTGGCCCTGATGAACGACAGTTATCCGTCCACCGACGACCGCCAGTGGGTCCAGCTTGATTACGCCTATCCGGACGCGGCCACGGACCTCAACCGGTGGCTGCCCCTGGTCAAATGGCTGCTGGCCATCCCGCACTACATCGTGCTGTTCTTCCTGGACATCGCTGCGTTCTTCGCGGTGATCGTGACCTGGTTCGCGATCTTGTTCACCGGCCGTTATCCCCGTGGCATATCCAGCTTCGTCGAAGGCGTATTCCGCTGGCACAACCGGGTCGCCGCCTACGCGTTCGTCCTGATCACCGATCGTTACCCGCCGTTCAGGCTGGCGCCGTGACCCGGCACCGGGGGCAGCCAGGCTAGGCTGCACCGCGAACTGGACAATCGGTGCCGCGGAAGACGGGCCTGCGGGACGCAGCGGGCTGCCCGCGCGGCCCGCCGGATGCTGACTGGCGGATGTGGTGCCGGTATGCAGCCGGGGCTAGGTGGCCGGGGAGATGTCAAGCCGGGCGGCGCGGCGGAGGATCTGGTCGTGCCGCTGGCGGAGCCGGGGTCCGGGCCCGGCTCCGAGCTCATCAGCCAGGATGCGCCGGGCCTCCTGATAGACGGCCAGGGCGCCGGCCGCGTGCCCGGACCGGTAGCGGGCGAGCATCAGCTTGTGCCACAGTCCCTCCCGCAGCGGATGCCCGGCGGCGGCTATTGCACGCTCGCTGCACTGACGCCGGCCACGCTGGGCGATGTGGTGGAGTGTCAGTAGCCGGGGCTGGTGTGTGTTTACCTGGCGCAGGTGCCGCAGTTGGTGACAGTGTCCGGGGCGCCGGCATGAAAGTGGACGTGAGCGGCGGCAGTTGCGGTAACGGGAGCCGCCACCGCGACGCCCGCGCCGGCCATTCCCAGGAGGGACGCCGACGTCAGTATCGCGGCTGCGGCGGACTGGCCGAGGACGGAGCGCATGGTCATGGGTTTCCTCTCGATGCAGGCAGGCCGGGATCCTACACTGATGACACGGGCCAGCCGCGGACGCGGTTCACCTCAGGCTGCGGCGGCTGATGCGCGGCGGCCGGGTCCGCCCGGACGCGGGACGCGGCCCGGCCGGAACTTGATCCAGGCCACGATGGCGATGGCCGCCAGCAGCCCGGGGGAGAACAGGACGTGCACGGGCGAAGAACTCGCCGCAGGTAGTCCGAGCCAGCACTAACGGTATTAAATGCCACAATTATGCAGGCGCATAGGAAATTTGCAGGCAGATACGATCACCTTCAATTATCTCCTATCTGAGCTATGAAACACCTTCACAATTTGCGGATTCGGCCCCTTGCAGTTTGCCAGTGCCTGAAGCTCCGCCGCTGTCGATGCGTCTGAGGACGCGGCGGCACCACATGACCCGTCAGCGGCTCGCGCTACGGCGAGCCACATCCCATACCCGCCTGTTACAATGATCGCATCCCCTTGATTGCAAGCTTTCAGCGCCCCTTTATCCGCCTTGGCCTGTGTATTTTCTCTGCCTATCAAACCAATATCTCCGGTAGAAGGCGAGTACGCGATCGCCCCGAACGCGTACTTGGTTCCTATATCAAAACTATGATAAGACTTCTTATGCCTGCAAATGCAAAACTTTTCAGAGGT
>JBEKCN010000078.1:0-8710 GCA_050014855.1 Streptosporangiaceae bacterium
ATACGCAGAGGACGGTGGTAGCGCTGCGCGCCACGATTAGCTCCAGGGCCTGGTAGACCGCCGCGGTCACGCCCGACGGCGGCGGGGCGTTGTGCACGGTGACGACCAGCGGCACCGGCGCAGCCGTCGGTCGCAGCGACAGGGCGAGAGCCGCCAGCGCGCCCGCGCGCAGCCCGTGCGCGTGCACGACGTCGGCGGCGGACCGGGCGAGCACCTGGCGCAGCCGCAGCACGGCCAGGCCGTCCCGGACGTTCGGCCGGTCACCGAACTGCACCGCCTCGAACTGCACCGCGGGTGCGCCGAAGCCGAAGTCGAGCTGCGTCTCCGCCGGCCCAGCGACCACGCTGGAGATGCCGCGCACCGCGCAGCCGGTCACCAGCATCTGCACGTGCCGCCCGGTGCCACCGGCCGTGGTGCCGAGCACGAACGCGACCTTCACCGCCGTCCTCTCATCCGCCGACGTTTCATCATCCTCACCCGCCGGCCCCCTCATCCACCGTCCCGGAGGCCAGGCCGCGGCGCGCCCCGGTACCGGGCGAGCAGCCGCCCGCTCACCGCACGCAGGTCGCCCGCGTCCAGAATCAGGATCACGGCCAGGAACACCAGCGCGGCCACCGCACACGCCAGCAGGGTCACCGCGGCGTTGGGCACGAAACCACTGACCGGTAGCGCGGCGGCCACCCCTGCGCCCGCGACAGCCCCGGCCAGCCCGCCGGCCAGCCCGGCAAGCAGGGCCCGGGGCATACCCCGCAGCGGGGCCCGCCCGAGCGCGCGGCCGGCAGCGACGGTGAGCGCGATCCCAGCCGCGGACAGCCCAATCGTGGTGCCCAGGCCGAGCGCGGGCACTACCCAGGACCGAGGCACGAACGGGACGATCGCCACGTCGGCCACGATGACCAGCAGCCAGCCGCCGGCCACCGCGACGGCGACCGCGGTCCTGCGGCTGCGCCCGGCCGCGAACATGACCCGGGACAGGTTGGCCGTCAGCCCGTAACCCACCAGGCCCGGGGCGAACAGGGCGAGCGCGACCGCGAGCTGGGTGGCCTGCGCCGCGTCGTGGGTGGCGAATACCCGGGCCAGGGGCACGCACGCCCCGGCCAGCAACGCGGCTCCCAGCCAGGACATGAGCATGACCGCGCGGCTGGCCGCGGCGCTGGTGGCGTCGAATTCCGCCCGGGCGCCGGGCGTCTCGTCAGCGCCCCGCGCGGACAGGACGGGGAACGCACTGGTCGCGACGGGCACCGCGAGGCCCGCGTAGATGATGAAGAACACCTGCCAGCCATAGCTGTACAGGACGAGCGCGCCATTCGCGCCGCGGGAGTTGGCGAGCACGATCGCGGCGACCGTCGACAGGTCCTGGGCGATCAGGGTGATGATCCCAACGACCGCCAGCCCGCGAACCCGGGCGGCCACCCCGTCCGGGAACCGCAGCGCGGGCCGCAGCCGAAGCCGGAGCCGGGCGACGGGCACGCCGGCGGTCAGGGCGAGCGCCGCCACGCCTGCCGTGGTGCCCAGGGACAGGGTCAGTTCCGCTCCGGCCGGGAGCGCACCGGGCCGGTTCTGGTAGCCCTGGCCCAGGACCTCAAATCCGACGTACGCGGCGGCGACCACGAAGCTGGACAGGATCGGCGCGAGCGCCGGGGCCACGAACCGGCGGTGCGACTGCAGGATGCCATACAGCACGACCGCGATGCCGTACAGCGGGATCTGCGGCGCGAACGCGACCAGCATCCGCGCGCTGGCCGCCACGGTGGCCGCGTGCGCGCAGCCGCGCGCGGCCGGGATCAGCAGCGTGGTGAGCGGCCCGGCCACCAGCGCGATCACCACCGCGGCAGGCACGAGCAGCAGCACGGCCCAGGTCAGCAGGGCCGACGCGATCCGCCGGGCCTCCGCCACGGCGGCGGCTGATCCGGCCGTCCCAGTGCTGCCGGTGCCGGCCGCCGCGCGGGCTACCGGGCCGGCCAGGACAGGTACTACCGCGCTGGTCAGCGCACCGCCGAGCACAATGTCGTAGATAATGTTCGGCACCTGGTTCGCCGTCGTGTAGGCGGTGCCCACGCAGCTGGCCCCGACGGTGTGCGCGAAGACCAGCTGTCGGCCGAACCCGACGATCCCTGAGACGACGGTGAGCACGCCGATGACCGCGGCGGCCCGGCCGATTCCCCTGCCTGGCTGCCGAGTTGGCTCCCGCTCGGCCACCGGCGCGGTCACGGCAAACGCGGCTCAGCTACTGCGTCAGACTTGGAGTCTTCGCCGACGGCAACGTACGGCCCGGGCTGGGCCGGGACCGCGAACGTCGCCGCCCGCGGGGCCGAAGCATGGCGGCTGGCTGGGCCCGTGCCGCGGTTAGCCGACCCGGCGGCCCGGCTCGCTGAGCCAGGGCCGGGGCCGGGGTGCGGCCCAGCGTGTGCCGGACGGCGGCCGAGCATGTCCAGCCAGTGCAGCAGCGGTGTCCGCTGGATGACCTTGGTGAAGCTCACGACCTCACTGGCGGCGGTCAGCCCGGTGATCCCGGCCAGCATGGCGATCCGGGTCCGGCGGGACAGGCCGGCTGCGGCGGCCGTGCCGAGCAAGGCGCCGAGCGCGTTGGCGCCGGCGTCGCCGAGCATGGCCTGCTCCCCCAGGTCTGCCGGCAGCAGGGCCGCGCCTGCGCCGATCACCGCCGCGGCCCCCGCGGCGCCGGCCGGAACAGCGGAACGGCGGGAACCGGCCGGCCGGTTACCCGGCGGCCGGACCAGCGAGCCGATCCCGAGCGGGATACCGGCGACCAGGGCCACCTTCAGGGCCCGTCCGGGCCGCAGGTCAAACAGGTTGAGGAGGTTCGCCGAGCCCGCGATCAGGGCCGCGTTCAGCACGACGTCCACGGCTGGGCCCCCATTGAGGGCCGCCGCGGCCACACCGGTCGCGCCGATGCCGCCGATCTTTACCGCCCCGGTCGTCACCTCGCCGTGAGCCAGCGCACCGAGGTGGCCGCGGAACCCCCGCCGGTCACCGGAGCCGGCGATGTCGTCGTAGCCGCCGAACGCCGCCGCACCGGTCGCCGCGGCCACCAGTGCGGCGCGGGAACGGGGTGGAATCCCGGGCGCGGCCGCGGCCGCCGCCGCGCCGGCCAGGGCCGCCGCGGGGCCTTCCAGCAAGGTGACCGGCTCACCACGGTGGTTCGTCCGCGCCCAGCGCGCCGCGCCGCCCGGCGCGCCCCGGGTAAGGGCCGTGTACGCGGCCTGCGCGACCGCGGCCGCGATCACCGCCGTGACGGCCGGGGCGACAGCTCGCCGGGCGTTGGCCATTACTTCTTCCCCTTCGCGGAGGCGGTCCTGGTGCTCACGGACGGCGAGACGCTCGGCGTGGGCGCCGGGCTCGGACCGACAGAGTTCGCATCCGACTGAATACCGTAATCGCCCGGCTTGTGTCCGTTCATTTGCTGTTCTAGCGCCTGGATGACGACGATCTGGCCGCTGACCTGATCCGCGTTGTCCACGGTGGAGGCGTCGTCGGCGGCCCCGCTGGAGCGCACCGCCGAGATGGCGCTGCCCGGCCCGGAAGCGTCGTATGGCCCGGCCACCACCGTCGCCGCGCTGCCGCTGCCAAACTCCTGGGCCAGCGACACGATGGCCTGGTTCGCCGGGTCGGCGTTGCCATCGGACGGTGCGGTGGCCGGGGTCACGATGGCGGCGAGCGTGGCGCCCTGGGCGGGCTGGCCGCTGACCGTGATGAACTGGCCGGCTGAGTAACTGGACAGGATCGTCTGCGCCGCCTGGCTGCCTGAGTCAGCGGAACCGCCCGAGCCGGCGCTCCCGCCCGACCCGCTGCCCGACGACGCCGATGACCCGGACGACACGAGAGCACTGGCCAGCACCTGGGCGGCCTGCTGCTGGGGGGTCCCGTTGGCCAGCGTCAGGCCGGCCGGGGCCACCTTCTGGGTGAGCTGAGACAGCAGGCTCAGATTGCTGGCGCTGGTGTCGGCGAACTTGGCCGACAGGGCGATCTGGCCGCTCACGGTCGCACCCGCGTCGCGCAGGGCGGTGGTGATGCCGCTCACCACGCTGTTCGGGGCGCCGGGGGCGGTGACGACGACCACGCGCTTACCTTCGAGCAGGTGCGCGAGCAGCACCGGCTCGGCCGCCTGCGCGAACGAGCGGTCCCCGTTGACCTGCTGCTGGAGGGCGCTGTTCTCGTTGTCGGCGGCGTTGAGCTTGCTGCTCAGCGCGTTCGAGGTCTGGTCCAGGGCACTTAGCGCGGCGCCGCGCAGTTCGGTGGAGCCCAGCACGATGCCCACGGCGAGAGCCAGGAATACCGCGACGATGGAGACAAGGTGGTAGCGAAAATCAATCACGTAAAAAGTCCGGTCAGCCAGAAGACGAACGAATGCCACGTTGCGTCGAAGTATCTGAAAAGGATGGGGGCGGCAGGTGAGGCAGCCACCGCGACCAGTACCGTCACGGCGGCGGCGAGCGCGAGCACGAGCAGGGCCCAGCCGGAGATCCTGCTGCGGTACAGGCGGCTGACGCCCTTGGCGTTGACGATCTTGGTGCCGACCCGGAGCTGGGTCAGGAACGTGCTTGCCATCCCTGACCGGCCCTTGTCGAGGAACTCCTCGAGCGTCCAGTGCGTGCCAACCGCCACGATCAGGCTCGCGCCCTTGCCGTCGGCGAGCAGCAGGGCCACGTCCTCGCTGGTACCGGCGGCCGGGCAGACGGCGGCGTTCAGGCCAAGGTCCTTGATGCGTTTCAGGCCGGGCGCCCGCCCGTCGGCGTAGGCGTGCACGATGAGCTCGGCGCCGCAGCCCAGGGTCTCGTCGGTGACCGAGTCCATGTCGCCGACGATGGCGTCCGGCACGTAACCGGCTTCCAGCAGTGCATCGGCCCCGCCGTCGACCCCGATCATAACGGGGCGATACTCGCGGATGTAGGGCCGCAGGGCGGCCAGGTCCTCGCGGTAGTGATAGCCGCGGACGACCACGAGCACGTGCCGGCCGTCCATCTGGGTGTGCAGATCAGGCAGCACGACCCCGTCGACCAGGAGCTCGTGCTCGCGCTTGAGGAACTCCATCGTGTTGGCGGCAAACGCCTCGATCTGGGTGACGATCCCGGCCCGGGCCTCGGCCATCATCGCGCTGATCGTCTCGGGCGTCTGCGGGGTGCCCTTGGCCACGACCTGGTCGCCCTGGTAGAGGGTGTCGCCGTCGAGCCGGACGGTGCTGCCCTCGGTCACCCGGCTGAACACGTCCGTCCCGACGTTGTCGACGAGCGGGATGCCCGCGTCCATCAGCAGCTGGGGACCGAGGTTGGGGTAGCGCCCGCTCATGCTGGTCGCCGCGTTCACCACGGCGATCACCTTCCGGCTGATCAGCGCGTCGGCGGCGACCCGGTCCAGGTCAGTGTGGTCGATAATGGCGATGTCACCGGGGCAGAGCCGCTTGGTGAGGTTCTTGGTCCGGCGGTCTAGGCGCGCGGTAGCGACGAGGCCGGGCAATTCATCAAACTTGCCGCGGCGGATAACCGGGATGCTTACGGATGGCACCTTCATCGTTGTTCCATCCTGCCAGAGCCCCCGACCACGCGCCGTCATCTTGTTGATCACGGCGTGTTACCAACTTGGTACGGATCGCACAAGCGCCCGGGCCTTCGGTGCTTCGTCCATAATGAGGCAAGATCGCTAGTGCTCCGGCAGCGCCGCGCCAAACCACCGGTGGCGGCCGGGGCTGAGGACCGCTGATGGTGCTTAACAGGACCAGGCAGACGCAGGAGGCACGGGTGGGCGAGTACGTCGGCGAGCAGGTCCGCCTCACCTCGCTGTCTCATGGTGCCGGCTGCGCGTGCAAGCTGCCGTTGTCAGCGCTGGACGAGCTGATGGCGACGCTCGGCACCGGGCCGAGTCACCCGGGCGGCCTGGTCCCCGCGGCGGGCGACCTGCTGGTCGGCGCGGCCGAGGGCGACGACGCCGCCGTGCTCCGGCTGGACGAGGATCGCGCTCTGGTGCTCACCACCGATTTTTTTACCCCGATCGTCGACGATGCGCGCGACTGGGGCCGGGTGGCCGCCACCAACGCGCTGTCCGACGTGTACGCGATGGGCGGGCGGCCGGTCATCGCGCTCAACCTGACGGCCTGGCCCGGCCAGACGCTGCCGGTCGAACTGCTCGCCGACGTGCTGCGCGGTGGCGCGGAAGCAGCGGCCGCCGCGGGCTGCCTGGTCGTGGGGGGCCACACGATCGACGACCCCGAGCCCAAGTACGGCCTGGCCGTGGTCGGGATGGCCGACCCGCGGCACCTGATGACCGTCGACCGGGCCCGGGACGGCGATCTGCTCGTGCTGACCAAGCCGATCGGCACCGGGGTAGTGGCCACGGCGCACAAGCGCGGCGCGGCGCCGCCTGAAGTGCTGTCGGCCGCCGTCGACGCCATGACCACCCTGAACGCGGCGGCCAGCGAGGCGGCGCTGCGCGCCGGGGCGCTGGCGGCCACCGATGTCACCGGCTTCGGCCTGCTCGGCCACCTGCACCGCATGCTCCGCGCCAGCGGGACCGCGGCCGAGGTGTGGGCTGACCAGGTGCCACTGCTGCCCGGGGCCGCGGGCCTGGCCGCGGCGGGTTTCATCTCCGGCGGCACCAACGCGAACGTGTCCTATCTGGCCGACGTGACCGACATCGACCCCGATACCGACCCGGTGACCGCGGTGCTCCTGCACGACGCCCAGACGTCGGGCGGGCTGCTGATCGCGGTAACCCCGGACGCGGTGGACAGCCTGCGGGACGACCTGGAGACGGCCGGCGCGCAGGCCGCGGTGGTCGGCACGGTACAGGCCGGCCGGCCAGGCAGGATCGTGGTCCGCGCCACATCCCCCGCGTGACGGGATCGTGGTCCGCCCCACATCCCCCGCGTGACGGGATCGTGGTCCGCCCCACATCCCCCGCGTTACGGGAATCGGTGAATCGGTGGCGTCGTTGTTACCTGAGACCAGAATGTGACCAGCTAGAACGGAGCCTCCGGGCCTGATCAGAACAAGGTCGGCATCTCCCGGCTCGCCATTGCAGGCGGCGGGGATGGTCTTCGTTTCTGTCGGGACCGGGCACTGTCTTGGCGGTGCCGCTAGCTGGGCGCCCGTTTTGTCAGACCCCCTTGTTAAGTTGCGATACCCGGGTCTTGCACAGGACAGAGGGGGTACCGATGACCATGACCGGTAGCGGAGCGCTGGACGGGCCGCCGGCCCAGAGCAGGCTCACCGAGGAGGATGCCGAGGCGCACGTCCACGGCATCTGCTTCAAGACCGGCCCCCCGCACCGGGTCGGTGTCGAACTCGAGTGGCTGGTCCGCGATACCCGTGATCCGGCGCTCCGCGTCCCGGCGGAGCGCATCTTCTCGGCCGTTGCCGATCTCACCGCCCCGGCCGTCCTTCCCTGCCCGGCTGCACTGCCCTCCGGAAGCATGCTCACCACGGAGCCCGGTGGCCAGCTGGAACTAAGCTCCGCCCCCGCCGACAGCCTCGGCGAGTGCGTGACGGCCGTCCGCCGCGAGATGACCACCCTGCGCGAGACCGTTGGGCGCGCGGGCCTGACCCTCCAGGGCTACGGCTACGACCCGGTCCGCCCCCCTCTCCGCGTGCTGGACCTGCCGCGCTACGCGGCCATGGAAGAGTTCTTCGACCGCACCGGCCCCTGGGGCCGCGAGATGATGGGCAACACCGCGTCGGTGCAGGTCTGCCTGGACGCCGGACAGGAAACCACGGTCAAGGGCGGCTATCGCTGGCGCTGGCGCCTCGCTCACCACATCGGCCCGGTGCTGGTGGCCGCGTTCGCCAACTCGCCGCTGCAGCAGGGACGTCACTCGGGCTGGCGGTCGACCCGTCAGCAGGTCTGGGCTCATCTCGACCCGGGCCGCACCCGCCCCCCGCCCGACGACGGCGACCCGCGTGATGCGTACGCGACCTACGCGCTGGACGCCGAGCTCATGCTGATCCGCCGGGACGGCGGGCCGTCCTGGGTCGCACCGCGCGGGCTGACCTTCCGCGGCTGGCTGCGCGGCGAACTGGGCAGTGAGCGGCCGCCCACGATCGACGATCTCACCTATCACCTGTCCACGCTGTTCCCGCCAGTGCGCCCGCGCGGCCATCTGGAGCTGCGGATGATCGACGCGCAGTGCGGGGACGGCTGGATCGTCCCGGCCGCGGTGGCCTGGGCACTGCTGGAAGATCCGTGCGCCGCCGATACCGCCATGGCCGCCGCCGAGCCCCTGTGGGCGCACACGGAGGACGGCGGAGCGGGTACCACCCCGCAGTCGGGCCTGTTCGGCCTGTTCGGCCCGTTTGGCCTGCCCGGCCACGAAAGATCCGGGAACGATGGTTGGCCCGGCGCGGCCACCACCGGGGCGGGCAACTGCGGTCACAACGGTCACAACGGTCACAACGGTCACAACGGTCACCGCGCGGGTAACCCGACGCCAAGTGGGAACCCATGGCTGCGGGCAGCGCGGGACGGCCCGGCCGATCCCGTCCTCGCCCGGGCCAGCCGGCAGTGCTTCGAGGCGGCCGACGCGGCGCTCGGCCGCGCTGGGACGCCCGCGGAGATCCGCCGCCGGGTCGCCGAGTTCGCCGAACGATACGTGCTCAGAAGCCGATGCCCAGCCGACGACCAACTCGAGGGGACGCAGTGACCGACCGCGATACGTCAGCCGAAGGAACCGACACAAGAACCGGGGCCCTGCGCACGGAGACCA
>JBEKCN010000079.1:0-8693 GCA_050014855.1 Streptosporangiaceae bacterium
GCCGGTGAATGAGTACTCCAGTGAGTGATTCCCCGGATGGCCGGACCCGGGCTTTCCCGTAGCGTCCTTCCTGCCAGCACAAACTCAGGAAAGGCAGGACAAACATGGCACACATCCACATCGCGGCGACGCCCGGGGTAACAATCGACGGCTTCCGCGCGGTCGCCGCCAAGCACAACCCGCCCCAGGACATCGACGGCCTGCTCGCCTGGGCGGCCGGCACGGACGAGAACGGGCTCCACGTGGTGACCGTGTGGCAGTCCAAGGCGCACCAGGACCGGTGGTCCGCCGAGCAGCTGTTCCCCGCGTTCCAGTCGCTCGGCATGACCGATGTGGCGTCGAACATGGAGTTCACCGAGTACGACGCGGACGAGTTCTACATCCGCTGAACAGCGGACCCAGACGGCGCGCTGCACCCAGGCATCGAGCAGCGAGGATTCCCGGCCGCCGACCCATCCGGCGGCCGGGAATCCCTCCCCGGGCATCACCCGCACCCGGACGGCGGTTCGCGCCTTGCCGCAGGTCGATGGCCGCCGGCGAAAGCGATCCGCTCGTGCCCTGGGTCCAGTCGGCGCGTGCTTGCGGCCGGCGGGCCGGCCTGTCGTGGCGGCTCTGGGATACTGGTCACGGCGGGCCTCCACCTCGCTGTGGACACGACATATATGACCACGTGTGGCCAAACGCGGGGCCGTGGGCACGCCTGGGATCGCGCGGCGGGGTTATCACGCCTTGCCCGGAGCCCTCCCGGAGGCGTAGGAATTGCTCAACGGGCCCGGGTGAGCGTTCAAGCCTGCCGGGCACGGGTGATGGAGGAGGGGCAGATGGCGAGCGACCTGGATCCGGCCGAGACGCGCGAATGGCTCGAGTCTCTCGATGCGGTGCTGGAGTTCGACGGCCCGGGCCGGGCGTCCTTCCTGCTGGACGAGCTGATGGAGGAGGCGCGCCGCAACGGCGCCCCGGTGCCGTACTCGGCGAACACCCCGTACCTGAACACGATCCCGCCGCAGCGAGAGCCGCCCTACCCGGGCGACCAGGTGATCGAGCACGCGATCCGGTCGATGATCCGGTGGAACGCGGTGGCCGTCGTGCTGCGGGCCAACAAGGAATCCTCCGAGCTGGGCGGGCACATCGCGAGCTTCCAGTCCGCCGCGACCCTCTACGACGTGGGCTTCAACCACTTCTGGCACGCCCCGTCCGAGGGCCATGGCGGGGACCTGGTCTACCTGCAGGGGCACTCCGCGCCCGGCATCTACGCCCGGGCGTTCGTGGAAGGACGCCTGACCGAGCAGCAGCTGCAGAACTTCCGGCAGGAGACCGGCGGCGGCGGGCTGTCGTCCTACCCGCACCCGTGGCTCATGCCGGAGTTCTGGCAGTTCCCGACGGTCTCCATGGGGCTCGGGCCGCTGATGTCCATCTACCAGGCCAGGTTCCTGAAGTACCTGTCCAACCGCGGCCTGGCCAACACCGGCAACCGGCATGTCTGGGCGTTCCTCGGGGACGGCGAGATGGACGAGCCGGAGTCGCTGGGCGCCATCTCGCTGGCCGGGCGCGAGCGGCTGGACAACCTGATCTTCGTGATCAACTGCAACCTGCAGCGCCTCGACGGGCCGGTCCGCGGCAACGGCAAGATCATCCAGGAGCTGGAAGCGCTGTTCCGCGGGGCCGGCTGGAACGTGCTCAAGGTGATCTGGGGCAGCGGCTGGGACCCGCTCATCGCGGCGGACACCACCGGAATTCTGCTCAAGCGGATGGAAGAGGCCGTCGACGGCGAGTACCAGGACTTCAAGTCCAAGAACGGTACCTACGTGCGGCAGCACTTCTTTGGCCGCTACCCCGAGCTTCTGGACATGGTGGCCAGCATGTCCGACGACGAAGTGTGGGCGCTGGCCCGCGGCGGCCACGACCCGGTCAAGGTGCATGCGGCCTACGCTGAGGCCGTCGGGCACACCGGGCAGCCCACGGTCATCCTGGCCAAGACGGTCAAGGGGTATGGGATGGGTGCGGCCGGCGAGGGCCAGAACATCACCCACCAGCAGAAGAAGATGGCCGAGAGCACGCTGCGCGTCTTCCGGGACCGGTTCGCCGTCAACCTTACCGACGACCAGATCGCCACGCTGCCGTACCTGAAGCCCGCCGAGGACTCACCGGAGATGCGTTACCTGCGGCAGCGGCGGGAAGCCCGGGGCGGCTACCTGCCCGCCCGCCGGCCGAAGTCCCAGCCGCTGCAGGTGCCGCCGCTGTCGGCGTTCGACAGCCAGCTCAAGGGCAGCGGAGAGCGGGAGATCTCCACCACGATGGGGTTCGTGCGGGTGCTGAACACCCTGCTGCGGGACAAGGCGATCGGCAAGCGGGTGGTGCCGATCGTGGCGGACGAGTCACGCACCTTCGGTATGGAGGGGATGTTCCGGCAGTTCGGCATCTTCTCCCAGAACGGCCAGCTGTACCAGCCCGAGGATGCCAACCAGCTGATGTTCTACCGGGAGGACAAGACCGGCCAGATGCTGCAGGAAGGCATCACCGAGCCGGGCGCGATATCGTCCTGGATCGCCGCGGCGACCTCCTACAGCACGTCGGACACGCCGATGATCCCGTTCTACATCTACTACTCGATGTTCGGCTTCCAGCGCGTCGGCGACCTGGCCTGGGCCGCCGGGGACAGCCGGGCCCGCGGGTTCCTGATCGGCGGGACCGCCGGCCGCACTACGCTCAACGGCGAGGGACTCCAGCACGAGGATGGGCACAGTCATGTCCTCTCGGCGACCATCCCCAACTGCGTCTCCTACGATCCGACATTCGGTTACGAGGTCGCCGTCATCGTGCACGACGGGCTACGGCGGATGTACGCCGAACAGGAGGACGTCTACTACTACCTGACCGTGATGAACGAGAACTACCGGCATCCGCCCATGCCGGATGGCGCCGAGGAGGGCATCCTGCGCGGCATGTACCTCCTCCAGGAGGGGCAGGGGCGCAAGGGCAGGCCCCGGGTCCAGTTGCTGGGCAGCGGGACCATCCTGCGGGAAGTGATCGCCGCGGCCGAGCTGCTCGAAGCCGATTTCGGCGTGACCGCAGACATCTGGAGCGTGCCCAGCTTCACCGAGCTGCGCCGGGAGGGGCTGGCCGCCGAGCGCTGGAACATGCTGCACCCGACCGAGCCGCCGCGGCCCAGCTACGTCGAGACCTGCCTGGCGGCGCGGCCCGACGGTCCGGTCATCGCCTCAACCGACTACATCAGGTCGTTCGCCGACCAGATCCGGCCGTTCGTGCCACGCCGCTACCGGGTGCTGGGCACCGATGGCTTCGGCCGGTCGGACTACCGGCGCAACCTGCGCTCGTTCTTCGAGGTCGACCGGCACTACGTCGCCGTCGCGGCGCTGCACAGCCTCGCTGCCGACGGCACGGTGCCCGCCGCCACCGTGGCAGACGCCATCGCGCGGTACGGCATCGACGCCGGCAAGCCGAACCCGCCCGAGGTCTAGCGAAGGGGTCCCACCGATGACGACAGCCGCGACCGAGGTCCGGGTACCTGACATTGGCGCCTTCGAGGACGTACCGATCATCGAGGTGCACGTCAAGCCAGGCGACCAGGTCAACGAGGAAGACCCGCTGATCACCCTGGAGTCCGACAAGGCCACGATGGACATCCCGGCTCCGCAGTCCGGTCAGGTGGTGGACGTCGGCGTCAAGATCGGGGACGCGGTCAGCGCCGGCTCGCTGGTACTGACCCTCGGCCCCGGTGACGGCGCGGTCACGGCGCCGCCGACGCTGCTGGAACAGCAGGAGCCTGACGTCCCGGCGCCCGCTCCCCCAGCGCAGGCCCCGGCCGCGGCGGTGACACCGCGGCCGGACGTGCAGGCGGCGGTCCCCGTCCACGCCGGGGAGCCTCAGGGCGCGCCAGAGCCGGCCCGGGACTTCACCGGGGTCCATGCCAGCCCCAGTGTCCGCCGGACCGCACGTGAGCTGGACGTAGACCTGACCGGGGTGACCGGCACCGGGCCCAAGGGCCGGATCACCAAGGACGACCTGCTCGGCTACCTGCGCGGGCCCGCCCCTGCATCCCCCGCCGCAGCGGCACCCGCCACCGGGACGGGCATCCCGGAGATCCCAGCCCAGGACTTCGCGCAGTTCGGGCCAGTGGAGATCCAGCCGCTGTCGCGCATCAAGAAGCGGTCCGGGCCGCATCTGCACCGGTCCTGGCTGAACGTGCCGCACGTGACCCATAACGACGACGCGGACATCACCGTCCTGGACGCCTACCGCAAGGAACTCGACACCGCCGCCCGATCCGACGGCTACCGGGTGACCCTGCTGGCGTTCCTGATGAAGGCGTCCGTGTCCGGCCTCAAGCAGTTCCCGGAGTTCAACAGCTCGCTGTCGCCGGAAAAGGACAGCCTCATCGTCAAGGGCTACTACCACGTCGGGGTGGCCGTGGACACCCCCGACGGCCTGGTCGTGCCGGTGATCCGGGACGTCGACCGCAAAGGCATCACCGAGCTGAGCAAGGAACTCGGCGCTGTGTCGGCCCGGGCTCGGGACGGCAAGCTCGCCGTCGCCGACCTGCAGGGCGGCACGTTCACGATCTCCAGCCTCGGCGGTATCGGCGGCACCGCGTTCACCCCGATCGTCAACGCCCCCGAGGTCGCCATCCTCGGGGTGGTCCGTTCGGCCATCAAACCGGTGTGGAACGGCGAACAATTCACCCCGCGGCTAATGCTGCCGTTGTCCCTCTCTTATGACCACCGGGTCATCGACGGGGCCCTCGCAGCCAGGTTCGTCCGGCATCTTGGCTACGTACTCGACGATCCGCGCCGTCTCATCCTTTAGGAACGCCATGGCTGAAGATCACCGCGAGCGCATCCACGAGGACGCCCGTCCGTCGGCAGGCGAGCCAGCCGGCTACGGCTCCCCCAGCGGCGTGTACGAGCGAATCGAGGTCACCGTCCCCGATATCGGTGACTTCGCGGACGTGCCCATCATCGAGGTGCACATCGCCGCGGGCGATACCGTCGCCGCCGAGGACCCGCTGATCACGCTGGAGTCGGACAAGGCCACGATGGACATCCCGGCGCCCGCCGCTGGCACGATCGTCGCGGTTCGGGTGGCCGTGGGCGACACCGTCTCCGCGGGCCACCCCATCGCCGACCTGGACACCGGGCAGCCGCTGTCGCCGCCATCCGCCCCAGCACCGGATGCTCGGGCCGCCCAGCCCGCAGCCGCCCAGTCCCCGGCCACCCCGTCCCCGGCCACCCCGTCCCCGGCCACCCGCACGCCCCGCGGACGCGGCGACGTGCACGCCGGGGTGCTCGTCCTCGGCGCCGGGCCGGGCGGCTACACGGCCGCGTTCCGCGCCGCCGATCTGGGCCAGCAGGTGGTCCTGGTCGATCAGCGTCCCACCCTGGGCGGGGTGTGCCTGAACGTGGGCTGCATCCCGTCCAAGGCGCTGCTGCACGCGGGCCGGGTGATCGCCGAAACCCGGGAGATGGCCGCGCACGGCCTGCGGTTCGGTGACCCGGACATCGACCTGGACGCGCTGCGGGGCTGGAAGGACGGCGTCGTCTCCCGGCTGACCGGTGGCCTGGCCGGGCTGGCCGGGCAGCGCAAGGTCCGCATCGTGCCCGGCACCGGCCGGTTTACCGCGCCGGACCAGGTAGCGGTGACCGGGGACGACGGCGCGGTGACCACCGTGGGCTTTGAGCGGGCCATCATCGCGGCCGGGTCGGAGCCGGTGCGGCTGCCCTTCCTGCCCGAGGGCGACCCGCGGGTGATCGACTCCACCGGCGCGCTGGACCTGGCGTCTGTACCGGGCCGGCTGCTGGTCATCGGGGGCGGGATCATCGGCCTGGAAATGGCCACCGTGTATCACGAGCTGGGTGCCCGCATCACCGTCGTCGAACTAATGGACCAGCTCATCCCGGGGGCCGACCGGGACATCGTCGCCCCGCTGGCCAAGCGGATCGGCCGCCGGTACGAGAACGTCTACCTCAGCACCAAGGTGACCGGGGCCGAAGCCGGCCCGGACGGAGTGCGGATCAGCTTCGAGGGCCAGAAAGCCCCGGCCAGCGACGTGTTCGACCAGGTCCTGGTGGCCGTGGGACGGGCCCCGAACGGCCGGCTGATCGGCGCCGAGAACGCCGGCGTGCTGGTCGACGAGCGCGGTTACATCCCGGTCGACAAGCAGCAGCACACCAACGTCCCGCACATCTTCGCGATCGGCGATGTCGTCGGGCCGCCAATGCTCGCGCACAAGGCCACGCACGAGGGCCGGGTCGCCGCGCAGGTCGCCGCCGGGCAGCCTAGCTATTTTGACGCCAAAGTCATCCCGTCCGTGGCGTATACCGATCCGGAGGTCGCCTGGGCCGGGATAACCGAGACCGAGGCCAAGGCGGCCGACGTGACGTACGGCAAGGGAGTCTTCCCGTGGGCCGCCAGCGGACGGTCCCTGTCACTGGCCCGGGACGAGGGCCTGACCAAGCTGCTGTTCGACGCCACCAGCGAGCGGCTGATCGGCGCAGGCCTGGTCGGGCCGAACGCCGGTGAGCTCATCGCCGAGATCGCGCTCGCGATCGAGATGGGTGCGGACGCCGCCGACATCGCGCTGACCATCCACCCGCACCCGACGCTTTCGGAGACGGTCGGCCTGTCGGCCGAGGCGTTCGAGGGCACGATCACCGACCTCTACCTGCCCAGGAAGCCGGAGCAGAAGTAGCGCTCGGCGCGCCAGCCGAGCAGGCCGGGCCTGGGCGCTGGACCCCCTCTGGCTCAGGTCGCTGAGGCGCGTTCGGCAGACTAGAGGGATGGCTGACCTACCTGTCCAGTACTTCGACGGCCGCGACGGTACCCGGCTCGCCTACCGCGAAACCGGGCAGGGATGGCCGGTGGTGCTGATCCACGGCTACTTCTCGAACGGGTTCGTGAACTGGGTGCGGTACGGCCACGCGGCCGCGATCGCCGCCCGGGGTTTCCGCGTCATACTGCCTGACCTGCGCGGCCACGGTGAAAGCGGCAAACCGCACAACCCGGCTGCCTACCCGCCCGACATCCTGGCCGACGACGGGTTCGCGCTGGTCGAGGCGCTCGGCCTGACCGACTATTCGCTGGGCGGTTATTCACTCGGCGGCCGGACCACGATACGGATGCTGGCCCGCGGCGCGCGCCCCAACCGGGCGGTCGTGGCCGGCATGGGCCTGGACGGGGTGCTGCACGCGTCCAGCCGCAACGACCATTTCCGCCGTATCCTGGGAAACCTCGGGACCTGGGACCGGCGCTCCCCGGAGGGGATGGCGGAGGCCTTCCTGAAGAGCACCGGCGCCGACCCGGTGGCGGGGCTGTACCTGCTGGACAGCAACGTTGACACCCCGCCCGAGGCACTCGCGAAGATCGACGTGCCGGTCCTGGCGCTGGCCGGAATGGAAGACGACGACAACGGCACCGCCGAGGACCTGGCCGCGGCCCTGCCGTACGGCCAGGCCATCCGGATCCCCGGCCAGCACATGAGCGCCGTGGCCCAGCCCGACCTGGGCCAGGCGATCGCCGCCTTCCTGGCCGAGGCCTGACTCTCAAGTTCAACGGCCAGTCCGGGATCAGCAGCCCGCGCAACCGGGCGGCCCGCACGTCGGCGAGGACGCCGTCGTCCGAGCGAACCTCGAATGACCCAAGCATCCCGATCTGCACCTAGCCGATTTTGTCCTGGGCGATTGATGATGGGCTTGAGGAATCACCTCGGGGGCGTCGCTGACGGGAGGGCGAGCAGGTGTCCACGGAAGCTCTGCCTGCTCCGCTGCCTCCGGGCTGGGCTGACCGAATGTCCGCGCTCGCAGGCCCGCTCATCCGGAGACGCTGGCCGCTGCTGGCCACGCTCGGTCTCATCGTCATCGGGATGCTCGCCTCGACGTGGGGAGCCACGCTGACCGGGCGGCCGGACTGGGGGCTACCGGACGACTTGTGGCGAACGCTGGCGGCGGCCCAGCGACTACTGCACCTCGACATCGGGGGCCTGTATACCGCGCCTACGGAGCTGATCAGCTTCCCGGGCGCGGCGGTGATCCTCATCCCGGTCGCGGCCATCGCCGACGCCGCGGGCCTCTCGCTGCAGCTGGCCGGCCCGCAGAACCCGCATCCCGCCGTGTGGCTGCTGGCCGGGCCGTACGAGATCGCCATCGCGTCGCTGGCCCTGCTGGCCGCGGACGCGCTCGCCGAGCACCTCGGCGCCACCCAGCTCAAGCGGTTGCTCCTGGCCGCGGCGGGCGCAGCCGCGCTGTGGGGTCTCACCCTGCGGTTCGGGCATCCCGAGGACTCCGTGGCGACGGGGCTGTTCCTGTTCGGCGTTCTGGCGCTGGCCCAGTCCCGGGTCCGCCGGTCCGGCTGGCTCATCGGGGCGGCAGTGGCGGTGCAGCCGCTGGTCCTGCTCGCGCTGCCGTTCGTGCTCGTGGCCGTCGGACCACGGCGGCTGCCTGGCCTGCTCGTCCGGGCCGCGGCCCCGGGCGCGCTACTGCTGGGCATCGCGGCGGCGGCGAACTGGTCCGCCACCGTGGCCGCGGTGACCAGCCAGCCCAACTCGCTGGCCGTCAACCGGCCCACCCCGTGGACCTCGCTCATCGCCCACGGGAGCGGTGGCATGGTGGCGGCCGGCCCGGCCCGGGCCCTGGCCATCCTCGTCGCGTGCGGATGCGCCCTGCTCGCCGGGCGCCGCTGGA
>JBEKCN010000080.1:0-9312 GCA_050014855.1 Streptosporangiaceae bacterium
GAGCGAGTACGACTGGCGCCCGTTCGGTGTGGACGCGTCGTACATGAGGTCCAGCGCCCGGACCCGGCCGAGGGACGGGTCCAGCCAGGTGAACGCCCACGCGGCGCCGGCCCCGCCGCGGAGGTTGATCGGCCTGATGATCTGGCCGGCGTAGCCGGGGAACTTGCCCTGCCGCTGGGTCACGGCCGCCAGGTATCTCGCCTCCGCGATCATGTCCTGGGACGTATGCGGGGTCAGGTCGATCTGGAGGAAGGCCGCGCCGCCAGGTGCCTCGACGATGATGCCGGTTCCCTGGGTGCTGACGCCCCAGCCGTCGGGCACCGCCATCGTGAAGCCGGCGGTCGTGTTGAACTCGGAGGCCGTCACGGTCAGCGCACGGTACCCGGCCGGGACCGGCCCCGTGCTGGCCGCGCCCGCGACGGCGGTCGCGGGCGACTCAGGCGTCCTGGCGGCGGCCTGGGAGCCGGACTGACCACTCGCCGTGGACACGTCCGTGCGGTCGTGCTGCCGCCAGGCGATCAGCCCGGCCACGGCGGCCACGATCAGGACGCAGACCCCGACCGAGATGAGGACGGCCCGGCGCGGCGATCGACGGCGCCCCGCCGCCGCGGCGGTCATGTCGTCCGTGGGCCCGCCGAGCCCAGCCCCGGTGGCGGTCTCCCAGGCCCGCTCGACGCTGGGCGGCGCGGCGGCGCCAAGCTTGGTGTCGCCCCACGGCTGCCCCGAGTTGCCGCCCATCCCGGCGTCGCCCCACGGCGGCTGACCGGCGGGTCGCGCCTCGACCGCCGCCGACCGGCCGGAAGGTTCGAAGAGGCTGGCCGCCGCGGCCGGATCGCCCGTTCCGGCCGGGGCCGGGCCCGCCGGGTTCGCGGCCTGATGGCCCCGCCGGTGCTGGGCTCCGCGCCGCACCGGTTCCGTCCGGTCGGCGTGCATCGGCAGGTCGACTGAGGTCGGCCCGGCGAGCAGCCCGTCCTGGTCCGGTACCGGCGTGCCGCCGGGTGCGGCGTCCGCGAAACCGGCGGGGTCCGCCGTGCCCGGCAACCCTGGGCCGCCCGCTGCGCCCGATCCGGCGGCGGAGGCGGCTGAGCCCAGCAGGCCGGCGATGCGGGCGTCCTGCGGGCCGGGAACCGGCGTCGGCGGCGCCCCAGTGCCCGCCGGGTTCGGGCTACTGTTCTGGTCTGCCGGTCCCGGAGCGCTGTCCTGGTCTGCTAGTCCCTCAGCGCTGTCCTGGTCTGCTAGTCCCGCAGCGCTGTCCTGGCCGGCCGGTCCGTGGCCATTGCCCTGGTCCGCCGGGCTGTGCTCACCCTGCGACCCTGGCTCCGGCCGCCGCGGCGGGACGAGTGCGAAGGCGCTCCGCCGACTTGGGCCGTCCGGGAGCGGCCCCACGGCGCCGAGCATGCGCGCCGCGGTGGCCGCATCTGGCCGGTCGGCCGGGGTCCGGCGCAGCAGTGCGTCGATGACCGCGCCGAGCCCGGCGGACGGCGGGGCGGTCGGCGGATCGGTGTTGATGATGGCGGACATGGTGGTGATGGGGCCGCCGGCCTTGTCGAACGGCCCGTGTCCCTGCACCGCCGCGTACAGCGTCGCGCCGAGCGACCACAGATCCGAGGCCGGCGTGGCCGGGTTGCCCTGGATGCGCTCCGGGGCCGTAAAGCCCGGTGACCCCATGACCATGCCGGTCTGGGTCAGCTTCGGGTCACCCTGGAAGGTCGCGATGCCGAAGTCGGTGAGGACCGCCCGGCCGCCGTCGGTGAGCAGTACGTTGCTCGGCTTGACGTCGCGGTGCAGCACGCCCGCGGCGTGCGCGGTGGCCAGCGCGGACAGCAGCTGGCGGCCCGCCTCGGCCGCCCGGTGCGGTGGCAGCGGGCCGTCCTGCTCGATGATCTGGTCCAGGGAGCTACCCTCGACGAGCTCCATGATGATCCACGGGCGCCCGTCCTCCTCGGCGACGTCGAAGACCGTGACGAGGCCCGGGTGGCTGAGCCGCGCGGCGGTCCGGGCCTCGCGGTGGGTCCGCTGGAAGGCCTTGCCCCGATCTTCCGGGGGCAGGCTGTCGCTGATGCGCAGCTCCTTGACGGCGACCACGCGGTCCAGGATCTCGTCCCACGCGCGCCAGACCGTCCCCATCGCGCCCCGGCCGATGGTCTCCTCGAGGCGGTAGCGCCCCGCTATGACGCGCCCCGTGCCCGCCATAGCGTGCATAGCCGGACCATACACGGGATCCCTATACGGTTCCCTAGGTTGCCGGTGAGAGTTCAATGGGAATTAGGTCACGCGCTGATCTCCGGGCTGCGTCCCGCTTGCCCCGCCTGTCCGCCCGGCTTGCCGCCCGTGCTGGGCCACGCTCAGCGCGGGGGCGGGCTGCCGATCGTGAGCGCGGGGCCGGCCGGGTCGGCAAAGAAGTCGTGGCCCTTGTCGTCCACGATGACGAACGCCGGGAAGTCGCGGACCTCTATCTTCCACACCGCCTCCATGCCGAGTTCCGGGTACTCGAGGACCTCGACGTGGGTGATGCAGTCCTGGGCCAGCCGCGCCGCCGCCCCGCCGATCGAGCCGAGGTAGAAGCCGCCGTGCCGCTGGCACGCCTGCGTCACCGCCGCCGACCGGTTGCCCTTGGCCAGCATCACGTACGACCCGCCCGCCGCCTGGAAGCGCTCCACGTAGGAGTCCATCCGGCCGGCGGTGGTCGGCCCGAAGGAGCCGGACGCATACCCGGCGGGCGTCTTGGCCGGCCCGGCGTAATAGACGGCATGGTCGCGAAGGTAGGCGGGCAGCGGCTCACCCGCATCGAGCCGCTCGGCGATCTTGGCGTGGGCGATGTCGCGGGCCACGACGAGCGGGCCGGACAGGGACAGCCGGGTGCGGATGGGGTACTTGGTGAGCTCGGCGCGGATCTCGTCCATCGGCCGGTTCAGGTCGATGCGCACCACTCCGGCCTCAGCGTCGGCGTCAGCTGCCGTTGGGTCGGGCAGGTACTGGGCCGGGTCGGTTTCGAGCTGCTCGAGGAACACTCCCGCCGGTGTGATCTTGCCCAGCGCCTGGCGGTCGGCCGAGCAGGACACCGCGATGGCGACCGGCAGGGACGCGCCGTGCCGGGGCAGCCGGATCACCCGGGCGTCGTGGCAGAAGTATTTGCCGCCGAACTGGGCGCCGATACCGGTCCGCCGGGTGATCTCGAGCACCTGCTGCTCGAGCTCCAGGTCGCGGAAGCCGTGCCCGGACGGTGACCCCTCCTTCGGCAGGCTGTCCAGATAGCGGGCCGAGGCGTATTTGGCCGTCTTGAGCGCGAACTCGGCGCTGGTCCCGCCGACCACGATGGCGAGGTGGTAGGGCGGGCAGGCGGCCGTGCCCAGCGACCTGATCTTCTCTTCCAGGAAAGAGAGCATCCGGTCGGGGTTCAGCACCGCCTTGGTCTCCTGGTACAGGAACGACTTGTTCGCCGATCCGCCGCCCTTCGCCATGAACAGGAACTTGTACGTGCCGCCCGCGGTCGCGTAGATCTCGATCTGGGCCGGCAGGTTGCTGCCCGTGTTGCGTTCCTGCCACATGGTCAGCGGGGCCATCTGCGAGTAACGGAGGTTCAGCGTGGTGTAAGCGTCGTAGACACCGCGTGCGATGTGTTCCTCGTCACACCCGTCGGTGAGGACCTGCCCGCCGCGCTTGCCCATGACGATGGCCGTCCCGGTGTCCTGGCACATCGGCAGCACCCCGCCCGCCGCGATGCACGCGTTCTTCAGCAGGTCCCGCGCGACATAGCGGTCATTCGGGCTGGCCTCGGGATCGTCGAGGATGGAGCGGAGCTGGCTGAGGTGCGAGGGCCGCAGCAGGTGGGCGATGTCGTGCATCGCGGCGCTGGTCAGCTGGGTCAGGACCGCCGGGTCGACTTCGGTGAACGTTTTGCCGAGCGCCTGGCGGGTAGCCACGCCGTCCTCGGTAATCAGCCGGTAGGTGGTGTCATCCGCCCCGAGGGGCAGCAGGTCCGAGTAGCTGAATTCAGGCATCTTGGCAGGCCTTATGTGTCCTCGTGGTTAACCGTGATTATTTACCAGCTTAGGGTGCGCCCGCTGGACGCGAGCCCAGGCCGAGCAGCTCGCCCTCAGCGGCCGGCGCCAGCAGGAACTGCTGGCCACCGAGCAGGCGGCGCGCGGGGGCCGAGGCGGCGCGCGAGGCCGCGGAAGCGGCCCGGGCCCGGCTGGCCTTCCTCAGCCACGTCGGCGCCGTGCTCGGTGCCTCACTGGACCACCGGCATGCTGGTGTGCGAGCCTGACGTCGGACCGCGCCGGGGCCGGCTACGGACCGCCCGCTCCGATCCACGCCGAGCCGCTGTCATGAGTGACCGCCGCGCCCGGTCCTGCCCCGCCTCACGCGGATACGGAGAAAGGGATACCCGGCCCCTGCCCGTGCCCGTCATCGGCGTCCGGGCTGAGCCCATCCGGCTCGGCGGCCTGCTGGAACGCGGCCAGGCCGGCGGCCAGCTCGGTCCGCTCGGCCGGCGTCATCGCGTCCAGGACGTCCGCGATCTGCTCGCGGCGTCTTTGCCGCGCCTCGTCCAGCAGCGCCTCACCGTGGGACGTCAGGCGCAGGCTGACCGCACGACGGCTGGCCCGGCCGCTGTCCCGGGTGAGCAGGCCGGCCGCCTCCAACCGGTCGCACAGGCGGCTGGCTGAGGAGGGCAGAGCGCCCAGCGCCTCGGCGAGCTGGCTCAGGTTCAGTTCGCCGTAGCGGCCGACCGCGGTGAGCGCGCGCAGCTGGGTCGGCGAGATCCGCACGTCGAGGGATTCGGCGACGTGAGACCAGATTCCGACCAGCGCCTCAGCCGCCGCCTCCACCTCGGCCGCAGCCCTCTCCGCTGCTACCGGATCAGCCTTTTGCGAGGCCATGCAACCACTCTCGCACATACTGGTGTGGCAAAGCACCTACCGTTCGGCCAAATCGTGGCTGGTCCGGCGCTTGGGTAAGTCCCAGCTTTCGCTGAAGGAACGTTCGTGAGCACCATGCCTGAAGATCGCAGCACCGTCCAGAGCGCCATCTGGGCCGCCCGCCCGGCTCGCCTCGTGCCGGCCGCACGGGAGGCCATCGAAAGCTGGCTTGGCGCCGAGGGCGCGGAAATTCTGCTCATCGACTATCACCAGTCGCACCTCATCCCGTTCGCCGATGGGGGCGGAGGGGTACCCGTCCCGGTCGGCTCCCACTCGGCCGGGCGGGCGTACGCATCGGGCCGGCCCGTCGAGGAAGACGACCACCTGTACCTCCCGCTGATCGTGTACGGCGAGCGCACGGGTGTCCTCGCCGTACGGCTGCCGGCCGGCTCGACCGCCAGCCAGGAAGACCTGGAGGCCGTCGCCGCCAGCCTGGCCCGGGCCCTCCGGCTGGCCGACAACGTGACCGACATCTACCGTGAAGCCCGGCGGCGCAAGCGCCTCACCATCGCCGCCGAGCTGCAGTGGGAGCTGCTCCCGGGCCGGACTTGTGAGTCCGCCGAGTTCTGCCTCGCCGGCCAGCTGGAACCGGCGTACACGGTGTCCGGCGACAACTTCGACTGGTCCCTTTCCGAGGACTACCTGACCCTTTCGGTCAGTAACGGAATGGGCAACGGCATCAGTGCTGCGCTACTGACCCAGCTGACCGTCAACTCGCTGCGCAACGCCCGCCGTTCGGGCGCCGGGCCGGCCGAGGCGGCCGAGCTGGCCAGCGGCATCGTCTACGCCCAGTACGGCGGGGAGCGTCATTCCTCCACCGTGCTGATGCGGATCGCGCTGGCTACCGGGGAGGCCGAGGTCGTCGACGCGGGATCGCCGCGGATGCTACGGTCCCGCCGCGGCGAGGTCGAGACCATCAAGCTGGACGAGCAGCTGCCGCTCGGGATGTTCAGCGACACGCGTTACCGGGCCCAGCCGGTCGGCCTGCGGCCCGGTGACCGGCTGATCATCCTCAGCGATGGGGTCTTTGCCGCCCGCTCCCCGTCCGGGCTGGTCTACGGGCAGGCGCCGCTGGGATCCGCGCTGCGCAGTGCCCGTCTTCAGGATGCTAACGAGACCGTGCGTTTCCTGATTACGGACCTGCTCGCGTACCACGAGGGGACCGGTCTCGCCGACGACGCGATCGCCGTATGCCTGGACTGGCACGGGGCCGGTGATCACCCGCTCTCCGCCTCGAGGGCCAGCCTCAGCGAGCTGACCCGGCCCGGCGAAGCGTCACCTGATGTCATGGGTTGAGTGCGTATGACAGTGCTTGTATGGTGGCGGCATGCGGCGGCGCCGCGCCGTGCGGTGCCCCCGTCCGCGCGAAGTCCGCTCGCCACGCGGAGCCCCGTCCGCGTGTGGCTGAGCAGGCGGCGCCGCCGCGAATTCTTCCCCGCCGGTGATCCGGACCCGCTTCTCGAACGGCCGTGCAGCCGGCCGGCCAGAGGGCGGCCGCCCGGCCCCGGATCAGGCGGGGCCGAGCAGCCTGCCCTGGTCGAGATTCCACACCCGGATGGTCATAGCCCTTGGCGTGGCCTGGATGCTGGACGGCCTGGAGATCACGATCGCGGCCAACGTGGTCGCCGACTTGACCCAGAAGAGCACGCTGAACCTGACCGCCGTGCAGGCCGCCGGCATCGCGACCTGGTACCTGGTCGGTGAGGTCATCGGCGCCTTGTTCCACTGGCCAGCCGGCGGGCGTGTGGAGCCGACCGGCGAGCTGAGTGTAGGGGCCTTCGGGCAGTACGAGGCGGGCGAGGCGCAGGATCGCGCGTGGGTCTTGGCCTGGGGGCCGCCGGACGTAGACGGTGCCATCGCGCTGGTCGCGGGTGACGATGAGCCGGTCGTGGTCGGCGAAGACGACGCGGGTGAGCGGCGCATCGGGCCGGTACCCGGCAGGTACCACGAGACTCCCGCTGACCTTTAGGACAACGGAGCCGCCGTAACGCCGCGACGGCCCGAAATGAAATCGAAACATTCCTCGATAACGACGGTCCGGGCTATCCATTTAACCGGAGTGCCCCACCGCTGCGGCCGACGTTCGCGCTGGTCACGGAGTGAAAGAGCCCGGCTCCCTGGCTGCTCTGGCGCGTCGCTGATCTGCGTTGCTCCGGTTAAGTGGATACCCCCTAACGACGGTTATAGCAATTTCCGGGACAGAGTCCGGCCATGAGCCACAGCCAGACCTCAGGAGTTGCGCTCGTTGCCTCGGCCGCCGAGGACGATTGGGTGACTCCGCTCGTGTTCGCCTGGATGGCGGCGAAGCGATCCGAGAACACCCGCGCTGCCTACGCCCGGGACATCGGGGTAGCGCCAGCGCGCCGGACCGGCCGCGCTCCGTCATGGCTGGGCTGGTGCGTGGTCGCCGCCTACCTGGCCGCCCAGGGAGGCGCGGGCGGAACGGCCGCACCTGGCCCGCTTAGCCTGAGGACGCCAGGCGGCCTGAGGGCACAGCCTCAAGCTCAACGCCCGCCACACGGGTCCAGATCGCCGCAGGTCACTGCGGCACTGCGGTCAGATCTTCGTGAAGTGATAACACCGCAGGTCATGACCCCTTCGGACCCTCTTGGGCAATCCCGGGGCAATCCGGGGCTTCGGCGAAGGCCTTGTCGACCGCCCCGCGCGCCCGTGCGGCACCCGAGGGGAGCAGGTGCGTGTAGGTACGGAGAGTGAAACCCGGGTCGTCGTGGCCGAGGTATTCGGCGAGGGCGCGGATGTCGACCCCATCGGCGAAACTGGTAGAGAGCATTGTTCGAACCCTGCGAATAGGGCTAGCTCGACGAACGGACGGTTGTGGCAGCTGCCCTCGTCGCTGCGCTTTTCGGTTGTACCTGCTGCATCATGCGGGCATCTGCTGCAACGGAACTGGCTGCATCATCGTCCGGCTTGATGCAAGCGGATGATGACATCCCAGGTCACGCAGGGTGCATGGGCTCCCGTGGCTCCGAGCTTGCTCCAGGGCGGCACGCTGCACTGCAGGTCGCGCGCGTTCACCGGATCTGCCGAATGATGCGCCCAACGCAACTCCGCTCATTTGCGCGAAGGTGATCGCCGAGTGCCGTAGGCAGTGCGGGGATAGCTGGTCCCAGGCCTGGATGCCCGCGTCGCGGGCCAGGCGGCGCACCAGTTCCCACAGGTGCCCTTGGCGGAGGCGGCCGCCGCTGGCGGTGGCCAGCAGCGGCCCGGCCAGCTGCCGCGCGTCGCTGAGCCCGCCGCGGTGGGCCCGGTCAGCAAGGTAGGCATCCAGCGCGGCTGCCGTGGCCGGGGTCAGCGGGATTCTCGCTTTCCGGGCGCCCTTGCGGGTCACCCGCAGCACCCGGTGCCCGGTGTCCGTCCCCAGGTCGGCCACGTCGGCGGCGCAGGCTTCATCTACCCGCAGGCCATTGTGCAGCAGCAGCCGGATCACCGCCGCGGTCCGCAGCGCCTGCGGGCCGGTGTCGGCGTCGGCGGCCGCGACCAGAGCACGGGCCTGGTCGCGGTCCAGGCCAATGGTGGCGGTGTAGTCCGGATCCACCATCGGCCGCGCTACCCCCGCAGTGGGGATCCGGTCGACCAGGTCGTGGGCGGCGCAATAGCGGTAGAAGCTGGACAGCGCTGATAGCCGGCGCCGCACGCTGGCAGCTTCCGCGCCGCGGTCCTGCTGGCCGGCCGCCCACAGGTCCACGTGCACCCGGCCGGCGTCCAGCACGTCCACGCCGGGTGCGGGCCGCGCGCAGGCTGGCCAGCCAGACGGCGGCCAGCAGCTCCTCCCGCTCACCCAGCCCCGCCAGCACCGGCAGCTCTGCCCGCGTGCGCGCGAGCGCTCGGCGGCGATCGCCGCCGACCCCAGCGGCCGGGCACTGGCGCGAGGCACCAGGTCACCGCCCGCTGCCACGGCCGCCGCTGCGGTCACCGTTTCCTGGTCACCTGCCATGCCGCGAATGGTAACGACGGGCACCGACAGAACCGGGTGATAGCGGGTTATCACCCAGTTCCGGCCGGCTCCCACGACGGCTCAATGGACAGGTCGGCCTGTGCCTCGTGTACCACCGGCTCGGTGACGCCCGCTGAGTTGTGCTTTGGCGTAGGAGCGCAACCAGGCCGAAGTATCTAGCGGCGGCGGGCGCGGAAGAGCAGGTCACCGCGCTGGCCGACCGCGCCGCCGCCCACGCCCCGCTCGACAACCCATACGCCGCCTGTAAGCAAGTGACTGGCCGACAAGCGGCTGTAAACAGCCGAGAGGCGGCTGGCCCGGCGGGCCAGCCGCCCTCGTGAGCCCGGCGGGCCCGCTGCTACGGCTCGGGCAACAGGCCGTGCTCGGGGAAGACCGCCGACCGGGTGGCGAAGATGGCCCGGTCGACGGGATCGGACG
>JBEKCN010000081.1:0-8652 GCA_050014855.1 Streptosporangiaceae bacterium
TGTGCGGGGGTGAGGCCCGGGTTGGCCGTGAGTGCCGCCGCAATCTCGGCGCTGGCCTCGAGGTCGGGCTGGCAGCGGAACCGGCGCGGCGTCTGGCTTCCGGTCAGCGGGAGGAAGCTATAGCGCACGCATCCGGCCTGGAGTTCCGCCGAGACGGCGGGGCCCGTGACGATGCTGTTCTCCAGCAGGGGAATCGTCCGGGCGGCCACGGTCCCGACGATGGTGCTGCTGGAGACCGTGATGCTTCCGGCCGGCGCGCCCGGCCCACCGGACAGTGCCGGGGCCGTGTCCGAGCCCGCGTCGACCGCGCTGTCGGTGATGCTCACCTCGACGCCGGAGTTGACCTCGACCGCCCCGCACAGGCTGTGGTCGATGACCAGGGTCCCGCCCGCCGAGGCCGATGACCAGTCTAGGACGCCGCGAACCGTGCAGTGCTCGAGGCGGAGCGTGAGCGGACCGTCGCCGGAAATCGTGAGCGACCCGGCGATCCCCAGCCCGCGCAGCGTCACGCTTGCCCCGGCCACCGCAGTGATGGTGACACCGCCGTTCACCACCGGGCGCTGCAGGTCGCCGGCGCGCACTACCAGCAGGTGGGCACCCGGGGACAGGGCGAGGTTGCCCTCGTGGATCCCGCTGTCACCGATCTCGACGACCTCGTTGCTTGCGGCCGAAAGGTCGGCCGTGGCGAAGGAGGAGACCAGGACAGCCGGGCCGAGCTCTTGCTCCAGCTCGGCCTCGTCGGCGGGAACGGCCTGTTCGTAGGCTCCTCCGCCGTAGCCGCCGCTGAAGGCGTAGGTGTAGTCGACCGTGACGGTGTTCGCAGCCGGGGGGGTGGCGAAGACCAGGCGGCCCAGCACCGGGTCGACGGCCACGTTGATCCCGGCGGCCGTCGGCGGCGTCCAGGCCGACAGATCACACCAGCTGATCGCCGTGGCCGGCACCGGTGTCCCGTCGACTGTCACGCTGATGGGCGCCAGCACCGAATAGTCCATTACCGCGGCGAACAGGGGATAGCGCTGGAGGAAGAACGGCAACTGCGGGCGGTCCACCAGGGAAAAGGTCTGATCGAGGACGCTGCTCGGCTGGTTTGCCAGCGGATTTACCAGCGGGACGTCGCCGCCGAAGGGGTCGAAGGTGTACCTGTTCGGCCCGACCGCGCGGGCCGGAGGGCCCTGGTTGCCGTAGGGAGACAGACGCCAGACGAACAGCGCGATGTTGGGGATGTTGTACCGGCCGCGGCCGCTGTCGATGCGGCGGACGTCGGCGCTGCGCGGCGGGAAGTCGAATGCGCCGCCGATATCGACGGCGGTCATCGGGGAGTGCGCGTCCAGAATGGCGTTGGCTAGCCGCAGGTGGTTGCGGACGTACTGGGTGGTCGACAGGCGGCTGAAGTACTCGACCGCGATACCGGGCCAGCCCGTGACGTCGGAGCACAGCTGCTCCAGCATGGAGACAGTCCCCTTGCGCTGGCGGTAGCCGATGGTGTCCGCTACCTCGGCACGGGTGGCGGACGGCTGACCCGGGCCCAGTGGTCTCAGCGGCGTGAAGCCGATCAGGTCGCCGATGTAGGGAACCGCCCACAGGGCGCACGTCTCGATGAACTGGTCGTTGTACTGCTGATCGAGGGCCGCGCTGACCACCTGCGCCTGGCCGGCGATGACCTCGACCAGGGCCTGAAGTACCCCGCCGCCCTCGGTCTGGTCCCGCATCCGGACGAACGCCGGAAGCAGCGCGTAGAGCGCGTCCGCGTCGGTTGAGCTACTCATGAGGCGAGCACCACCCCGGGCAGCGGGCCTGGCTCGACAGTGACCAGCTCCGCTCCGATCAGGCCGTTCGCCCCCAGCGTCGGAGAGGCGGCGGAGATGACATTGACCTGCGCGGCTGCCCCCGAGAGGCGGAAGTCGCCGAGGGTCACCGCGACGACGCCAGGCACGTTCTGCATGGTGCTGATCACCTCGCTGGCGAAGACCGGCTGCCCGAAGCCACGGCTGGCGAAGGAGAATGCCGCGGCCAGCGCGCCGGTGACGGCGGCGAGCACGCTGGTGGGAACGAGCGCCGGGTCCGGCGTGATCGTGGCGCCGATCGTGAAGGTCTTCGGCACGTAGCTGCACAGCGCCAGCGGGAGGGTGCCGTCGCCGGCCGCGATCATCGCCTGCAGGAGGCTGGCGTACTGCGGCGAACCGGGCGGGACAGGCGCTCCGTCCACCCCGGCCACCGTCACGCAGGCGACATACCTGGTGCTGTCCCAGACCCAGCTCACCGCCGCCTTGGCGACCCCGGCGCTGGCCGCGGCGAAGTTGCCCGCATCCTCCAGCGAGACGATGCGGGCCAGGGTCAGGACGCTGAGCGGGGCGTTGGGCCGCGCCTGGTCGATCGTCTCGGGATCGGCCGCCCCGGTGGAGGCCAGGGGGTTGGTGACGGCATTCAGGCCGAGGGGACGGCTGAGCAGCGTCGAGATCTGGCCGGCCCGGGCCAGGCCCGCGCGGCCGATGCCGGAGCGGTAGGTGGCCTGAACGTTGTTCGTGCCCGACGGCAGGCAGGCTCCGGTGACGCCGTCGCCGAACTGCACGTACGTGTTGCCGTCGGCGCCGGCGAGCACCACGTACACCTGATCGGCAGACCCGGAGCCATACAGCCAGTCAACCTCCGTCCAGGCCACCCCGTTGACCCGCACCACCAGGGTCGAGGCCGCTCCCGACGGGGTGGCCGCGCTCACGTAGGTGAGCGGCGGCTGCTTGAGCGGGAAGCTCTGGAACGTCTGCGACGCGTTGCCGCTGCCGAGGATCTCCGCGGTCGTCGCCCCGTGGGTGGCCGGGGCGACGTTGGCGTTGATGGTGACGGTCGAGCGCACGTAGGTCCCGGCCAGCGGGGGGTTGAAGGTCACCACCGTGTAACCGTCCACCAGACTGAGCCCGGCGAGGCTGGTCACTTCGCTGTACGTCTGGCCCTGCTTATCCGCGCGGACCCCGGTCACCGCCACGAGCTGGCCGGCCGCCAACGACAGGTACGCGCCGTTAAGCGTCAGCGACCCGCCGCTGACCGCGTCGTCACACAGCACGTCCGCGACAGGGAGCTCGGCGGTCTGCACCAGCACCCGGGTGGTGCGCAACCCGAAGCTGCCCGGGTCTTGCGGCGGCGGGGCCAGCGTGATGCTGGTCAGCTTGGCGGACATCAGGTAACCGCTGCGGGTCGGCACCTGGACGGCGGACACCGTAGTGCGCCAGACGCAGTCGCCGTCCTGCAGGACGACCTGGTCGCCGACGACCACCGGATAGACATTGTCGAGATCCACGATCGCCGGGTCAGGGGGGCCCGGCTGGCCCGCCGCGCCGGCCCCGGGCCCCGGGGGCCCGGGGATGGTGGCCAGGGTGTAGCCCTCCCAGTTGGGGTAGCCGCCCCAGCTGGAAGTGGGCCCACTGATGATCCTGAACATGGCCGTCAGGTCCGGCACGGACGCCGGCGCTTGCAGGACCGGCGGGATGGTGTACCAATATGCCGCGTTGTGGCCGAACAGCGAGGCGTCGATCCCCATCGCGTAGGCACTGACCGGGGCGGAAGCCCCGGGCGCGAGCGAGCCCCGCAAGGCATTGATGCCATCCTCCAGGTCGTCGATCGACCAGCCCTGCGCCGTGGCGAAGGCCACGAGATCGCCCTGATCCGTCCAGTCGACGTCCTTCACGCTGCGCCAGAGGAAGGTGTCATCCAGCGAGGCCCCGGACGGCGGTGGCACCCCGTAGGCCGTAGGCGGCTCCGCCTTCCGCTGGCGGCGGTCCGGCTTGAAGCGGACCAAGGTGGTCCGGGTCACCATGTCCTGGGTGACCGACGCCACCCGCTGCAGGTCCCGCCGGCCGCCGGCGGTCACCAGCAGGGAATCGCCCACCTTGACCGTTCCCACCAGGCCCGTGAGGCGGACTCTGGCGGCGGCGTTGAACCGTATCGGCGCGGGCGGCATGGTCATCCGCGGGGCGATGGCGTTCCACTCCGCCCGGCCGGTGATGGGGGCGATCGTCTCGAAGGTGGCCGGCTGGTTTCCGGGGTCGGGAACTGACTGGGCCTGGGTGCCGGTGGCGAGGGCGATGGAGGCCGGCGACCCGCTGGGCGGGCTGGCGGGCCCGGCCGGCGCGCTGGCCGGATTGCCGGTACCCGGCAGCGGCGGGGGGCTGTTCATCGTGAAGGACAGTGCGGCGCTGGCGGCCAGGCCCGGCCGCAGCTTGTACCCGATCAGCTTGGCCAGCTCGCCCACCGAGACCAGCTCGGTCGCGGTGCGCAGGTAGGCCTCGTTGGCGATCCGTTCCTGGTAGAAGGTCAGGATGTCGCAGGCCACCGCCCAGGCGTCCAGCAGGGCGATGGTGAAGTCGTCGTCGTCGCGGGTGCGCAGCCCGGCCAGGGCCGGCGTGGTGGACAGGGCATCGAGCATGCTCGCCTTGAACTGGGCCCAGGTTCCGGGCCGGTAGGAGATCGCGCTGAGGCCGGGCCGGTTATCGATCGTGGCCGGCGTCTCGGCCGTGATCCCCTCGCAGCAGCCGCAGGGCATCGGCTCGCTCATAGTCCCCCCTGTACCGTCAGCTCGAACCGGCCCCGTTCGGGGTAATTCGGATCGTTGTCAAGCACGAAAAATTCCAGCGCTTGCGGGGTGAGCACGCCGTCCTGCAGACCCTCGTTGCTTGGCTGGTCCTGCCGCTCGAAGGTCAGGACCTGAACCGAGGCCACCCCGTCGACCGCCTGGGCGGCGGCGATCAGCGGGCTGAGATAGAACGGCTGGCCGAGCTCCAGCAGCCCGGGATTGAACAGCCCCGGCGTCCCGTCCGGCTGGACCGTGCTGCTGAATACCTCCAGGAGGGCCTGCTCGACGTCGGCGGCAACATAATCCGGCCGGACGCACACCGACATCTGGATCAGCAGCGGCACCTGCGTGCCGTCCTCAACCTCGAGGTCAACGCCTGCCATCCGGTAGCCGTCGAGGTAGGCCTCCAGGCCGTCGATGAAGCTGGTGCCCAGCGGCGCCTGCTGCTCCCGCTCGACGGTGATGAAGACGGTGTGCCAGCTCCCGGTCCAGCGGAGCGTGGCCGCGGCCCGCTGCACACCCTGGTATTGCATGGCCCGGGCCTGGTAGTCGGCGGCGGTGACCGCCCGTTCCTGGGTGCGGAAGGCCACCGGGGCGCTCTGCCGGATGTGCTCCACGGTCTCGGGGTCCACGCCCCCCCAGCCGGGAAGCGGGTTCGTGACGCCTGCCAGCCAGGACGCTGCGCCGCCCGGGTCGATGAGGGCGATGGCCTCCCTGGCGACGTTGCCTGCCGTGCCGTTCCCTACCCGGTACGTGCCGCTGAAGGTGGTTCCCGGCTGCGGCTGCATCCCGTTGATCCCGTCGCCGAACAGGAGGTATGCGGTGCCGTCGGTCTCGATCTCCGGGACGAACACCGGCGTGGCCGGGCCGACGCTGGCCTGGAGCAGATCCGCGGTGACCTGCCACGGGGTGGAATTTCCGTCGGCGTCGACGCCGGTGAGGCAGACGACCGGGACCGGCGTACCCTGCGGGCCGACAGCGGCGGCGGCCGGCTGGCTCGCGCCCGGCAGGGGGGCAGCGAAGGTGAGCGGGGCGTTGGCGATCGCCGGCCGGAACTGGCCCGCGGGCGGCACCTCGCCGACCGCCTCCGGCCCGGTGCTGAGCGGGTCGCTCAGCGTCCCGATGCTGCGGCCCTGGTCCGTCAGCACGATGTTGCCCCAGGCGACGGAGACCCGCCAGATCTGCTGCTCACCGTGCTCGGCGTCGGATACGGAGGACACGCACAGCGGGAAGGTCAGGGCGTCCCCGGCGTGCCAGTGGATCTCCGTGATGGCCCGGCCGTTCAGCGGGTCCGCCGTCACGTTGACCTTGGTGAGCCGCACGGCCTGGCGATTCTGCGGGTTGGCGTCGGCCGGGTCGCCGGTCAGCGGGCCCTTCGCCTCGGCCAGCACGAGCACCAAGCCGGGGGTGAGCTGCAGATGCGCGCCGATGAGGGTGGCGCGTGTGGCCCCCGGCGCCAGGCAGGATCGCGTGTCGCTCCAGGCGTACAGGGGCATTTCCGCGAGCGATCCGTAGAGCGGGGCCGAGGCTCCGGCGGTCTCGAAGAACACGGCCCCCGCGTTGATCGCCTGCTGGTAGGTGAGGCTCTCGTGGTCGAGGAACGGCGGTGCCGCGCCGGGGTACAGCGTGGCGCAGGTGGTGTGGGCGGGCAGCGTGGTCCCGTCCGGCGCAGACGATCTGAGCAGGATACGGAGCCAGGCCCTGGCGTTGGCGCCCTCGCCGATCGTGTAGTCGACGAGGCGGGCGTGGCGACGGGCCGACGTGCGCAGCCGGGCCGTGCCGAGGTAGGCCTCGGTGGCGATGACGTCCTGGCGGTAGCTGAGCTGATCCGCGACGTAGGCGAGCATCTCGACCATGGCGACGCCGAGGTCCGCCGGGTTACGCTCCGTCCAGAGCGGCGCGAGCAGCGAGAGCCGGTCGAGCATCACCTGCACGAAGCCGGGGTAGTCCTTGGCCAGGTAGTTGATGGGGGGCGCGGGCACGACGTCCGGCGGGCACTCGGTCGTCTGCTGGCAGTCGAAGTCGCTGGCGCAGTTGATGTGGAAGAGGAAGTCCGCCGAGGCCGAGACGGGGTCGAAGCCTGCCGGAATCCCCGGCGGGGAGGTGGCCTGCAGGGTCAGCCGGTAGATGGAGAAGTCCCCGGCCTGGTCCACGACCACCTGCATCTGGTCGTCGGCGATCCGGTGGGCGGACACGACGTTGATCGAGGTGATGCGCTCCCCGCCGGTGATCCGGAAGTTCTGCCGGCCCAGCGCATCGCCGGGCGCGCCCGCAGGGACGGGGTCCGTGGCAGCGTCGGGCAGGTTGAGGATGAAGTGCACGATGAGCGTGGTATCGCTGGCGGGGTCGACCTCGACGAAGTCCACGCCGTTGATGGTCTTCGCCTTCACGAGCGCCGCGCGCCGGTCACCGGTCGTCATGAGAGCTGGGCGAAGGTCGAGGTGGTGGACTGCCCCGTGCTGCGTACCGTGTAACTGACGCTGATGGTGAGCGTCCCATCGTCCTGGTCGATCGTGACCGAGGCCACCTCGATGAGGCCGCCGAGCCAGGACTGCAGGGCTCCCTGCACCAGCATCTGCAGCGTGGCGGCGAGCTGGTCGCTGTTGGGGGCGAAGGCGAGCTGCAGCAAGCCGCTGCCGAAGGTGGGCCGCATGACTCGCTCCCCGGGGGCCGTCAGCAGCACCTCCTCGATCAGGTCACGCAGGTGCTGATCGGCGGGCGTGTCCGCGGTCCGGCCGCGCCCGTCGAAGTGCAGCGGCGCGGCGATCGGTGCGGGCTGCGCCGGGTTCGTCACGACGCGACCGCCCGCGTCTGGGTGGACGCCACGATCGCCGGTCCGTTGGGTGCCCCGTCGGCGGCGATGCAGAGCCCCACGCTGAGCGCCGTGACGGCCGGCTGGCCGTCCACGACGGTCTCGACGGTGGGCGTCGTCCACTGCACCGTCACGCAGGGCTGCGGTGTACCCGACGGCAGGGTGAAGGCGCATCCCGCGACCGTGAACTGGTCCGTGGCCAGCGCCACTTGCATCCCGCTCGCCAGCACCCGCGTGTTGGCGCTGATCGTGGTCACCTGACCGCCGTGCGGACACATCGCCACGGCGCCGACGTGGAACAGGAGTCCGGGCATGTCAGGGCCGCCCGCCGCCGGGTACGTGGGATCGCCGGGGGCCGCTCACGTGATGACCAGGGCGGCTTCGTTGACGGTCACGGTCGGCCCGACCAGCGTGATCGTGGCGCCCTGACCGTTGGAGATGTAGATGCCGGTGTCGTTGACGATGATGGAGGCACCGGCCGTGCTGGTCAGGATGATGCCGCCCGCGGGACCGGGTGTGTCGTTGACGACGATGCCGTTCTGCAGCGTCGTCTGGAAGGTCAGCGATGCCAGCCCCGGCGGCGACAGGTCAGCGAGGTCCGGAAGCTCCGCCGCGCTCCCCCAGAAGCACCCGGTCCAGATCGGGTAGTCGGGGTCGCCCTGCTCGAACTCGATCCAGACGCCTGCGCCGATGGAGGGGACCACCAGCATCCCCGCCTGCATTCCCGCCCCGGGCACGCAGGGCATGCACCAGGACGTGGGCAGCAGCGAGGAGACGTCGGACACCGCGGCCTGGATGCGGCCGATCTGCATCGGATCGACGTTGTCGAGCACCACCCCGCGGTACTTGCCGTAATACTTCTGGCCCATGCCGCCGGCCGCGCTGGAGCCGCCGGCCTGGGTCGCCACGCCGTCGCTCATCGGTTCCTCCCCTGGTTCACGCCTAAACCGCCACCGAGGGCAGCGTCGAGATCAGCCCGTTGCGGGAGAGCGTGAACTGCTCCTTGTACTCGCCGCGTTTGAGTTCGTGGGTGACGCTGGTGACATACCAGAGGCCGTCGAAGGCTGTCCCGGCCCCGCGGAGCCCGACCAGGCTCCGGGCGCCCAGTACCTGGCCGTAGCGCAGCACGTCCACGGTGCCGGTCGCCGTGACCGCGTCCGCCGCCTGTGCGTCCTTGGCCAGGCCGATCAGCAGCGCCCGCACCGGCGGCAGCTTGGCGACGCCGCTGATGACCGGGAAATGCTTCGGGATCGGCGGCACGGCGCCCAGCGGCGGG